>NZ_JAQPZO010000001.1:352160-528240 GCF_037619445.1 Exiguobacterium sp. USCH10
CGGACCGCACGGCGGAGAAGACGACGGAGGACATATCCACGTCCTTCGTTCGACGGGAGTGCACCGTCTCCGATCGCGAACGATACGGTACGGATGTGGTCAGCGATGACCTTGAAGGCAACGTCTTTGCTGCTATCTTGACGATATACGTCGCCACTGATTTTTTCTGTTTCGCGAATGATCGGCATGAAGAGGTCGGTATCGAAGTTTGTCGGTACGTCTTGAAGGACGCTCGCCATCCGTTCGAGTCCCATCCCTGTATCAATGTTTTTACGTGGAAGCTCTGTATAGTTCCCGTGCCCGTCATGGTTATATTGGCTGAACACGATGTTCCAGATTTCAAGGTAACGCTCGTTCTCCCCACCCGGATAAAGTTCAGGGTCTGTCGGGTCGTCTCCGAACGCTGGTCCACGGTCGAAGAAGATTTCGGTGTTCGGACCAGATGGGCCTTCGCCGATTTCCCAGAAGTTATCTTCAAGTGGGATGATGCGGTCAGCCGGCATGCCGAGGTTCAACCAGATTTGTTTTGATTCTTCATCGTCCGGGTGAATCGTGACAGAGAGGCGATCTGGGTCGAGACCGTACCACTCGTCACTCGTCAAGAGTTCCCAGCCCCATGTGATCGCTTCTTCACGGAAGTATTCTCCGACTGAGAAGTTTCCGAGCATTTCGAAGAACGTATGGTGACGTGCTGTCTTCCCGACGTTCTCGATATCGTTCGTACGAATCGATTTTTGTGCGTTGACGATTCGTGGGTTCGCTGGGATGACACGTCCATCAAAGTATTTCTTCAATGTCGCGACACCAGAGTTGATCCATAGAAGAGTCGGATCTTCGACCGGTACGAGCGACGCACTCGGCTCAACGCTGTGACCTTTTGATTTGAAGAAATCTAAGTACATTTGGCGAATCTGTGCGCCAGTCAATGATTTGAGCGGTTTCATGAACAATTCCTCCTTATTTCTGAACGAAACGAAAAAAAGCGATGCCTGCCCCTGTGGAAAGGGACGAAAGCATCGCTTCGTGGTACCACCCTCGTTCGCACGGTAAACACCGTGCCTCGAACATCCGTTAACGTGGATGAGGCGCCCAGGTTGAGTGGGGACTCCAGAATAGCTTCGGTCGGCCGACCCCCATCTTCTCGCAGCCTAGGAAGATGTCTCTGTAGAGGCGGTGACGACGTACTCATTTCCTTCATCGTCTGTATCGTTTCAGTTGTCTATTCGTCATTATCACACGCGCTTATGAAGACGTCAAGACTTCCCGCCTAAGCGTTCGACCAATTTTGTCCGTCGTACGGGTTCTTCTTCACGCGTTGCCGCCTCGAGTGCCCGTACGTCCCCAAACAACAGCAAGCTTTTCTTCGCCCGTGTCACGGCCGTATAAATCAAGTTTCGCGATGAGCGGAAGCCGCCGTTAAAGAAGACCGGCATGAGTACGATTGGGAACTCGGACCCTTGTGACTTATGAATCGTGATGGCGTAGGCGTGGGTGAACTGATCCCATTCACTACGGTTATATTCGACTTCCGTCTGATCGAATCGGATATAAATTTTATCGACTTTATCAACGTTCTCTTTCGCGTAGAAGATGTTCGTGATCTCACCGATGTCCCCGTTATAGACGTTCTCTTCGGCGTTGTTGACGAGTTGTAGCACTTTATCGCCATTTCGGTAAATGCGTGTCCCATGTTTCACTTCACGGGCACTCGATTTTGGATTGAACACGTGTTGAAGCGCTTCGTTCAGCCCATCGATTCCGCACACTCCTCGATACGTCGGAGCGAGCACTTGGATATCAAATGGTGAATACCCTTTCCGGAGGGCCGCTCCTGCCATCTGACAAATCGCTTGAAGCGCCGTCTCTTGGTTCGCCGTATAGAAACGACGGTCCGGAAGCGCCGCCAATAAATCTTCTGGCATCTTTTTGGCGTTCAAGGAATGGGCGAGCCGTAAAATACTCGACTCCGACGCTTGACGGTGGACGACGTCGAGGCGGACGACCGGAATCCCGTCTGTCGCCATCAAATCGGCGAGTACTTGTCCCGGTCCGACTGACGGGAGCTGGTCGCGGTCCCCGACGAACAAGATCTTCATGCCGTTCGGTACCGCTTTGAGTAAGCTTCTGAACAAGAAGATATCAATCATCGACGCCTCGTCGACGATGAGCACTTTCCCCGCAAGTGGGTTCGTCTCATCGACTTGGAACGAACTTCCGTCAAACTTTAACAGACGGTGAATCGTCGATGCCGGAAGCCCCGTCGATTCGCTGAGTCGCTTCGCGGCCCGACCCGTCGGTGCGGCCAAGACGAACGGGAACGGTTGGTTCGGTACGGGCTCTAACTTCCAGTCGAAGACGTCACTGAGTGCGTGAATAATCCCACGGACAACCGTCGTCTTCCCCGTACCCGGCCCACCGGTGAGCACCATGAGTGGCGATTTGAGCGCAAGCTCGATCGCTTCTCGCTGTTGGGTCGCATACTCAATCGAAAACATCTCCTCGACACGTCCGACCGCGTCAAAGATGGTCGTCATGTCCACGTCTTCCGTCGTCGATGTCGCCATGATACGCGCCAATTCCTCTGCCGCCTTTCGTTCAGCGCGGAACACCCGAGGATGATAGACGACCCCGTCATCGATGACGACCCGCTCGTCTTTTGCGAGCGACTCTAATGCCGTGACGAGTGCGTCACCTGGGTCTGCCCCGATGATTCGAGGCATCTCCGCTTCGAGTTGCTCCGCCGTCACGTAGAGATGACCGTTCCCTTGTTCGAGCTCTAACACGTAAAGTACCGCTGCCGCGATGCGTTCAGGATGAATGCCTTGAATCCCGAAATGCGCGGCGATGGCATCCGCCGTCTTGAATCCGATTCCTTGTACATCGTACATGAGCGCATACGGATTCTTCTCAATCGTCTCCATCGCCCGTCCTTCATATTCTTTATGGATTTTTGAGGCGAGACGAGGTGTCACGTCAAACGGAGCGAGAAACAAGAGCAGTTGGTCGACCCCGTATAAGACGTTCAGACGTTCCGTGATCACACGCGCCTGCTTTTCTTTTAACCCATCGACTTCTGACAGGATACTCGGATGTTTCACGATTTGGTCGATGCAATCATCTCCGAGCGTATCTGCGATCTTCTGAGCGGTCTTTTGTCCGATTCCGGGAAAGGAACCGTTCGTCAAAAAGCGGACGGCGGCCCGTTTCGTCATCGGAACGACGCGACGAATCCAATCGGCCTTCATCTGTTTTCCGAATCGAGGATGTTCGACGAGACGACCGTGCGCCTTATACGTCTCCCCTTTTTCGATGCCGACCCCGACGCCAGCGATGACCATCTCGGTCTCGTCCGTCTCAAAATTCTTTTCTTTTATTCGTACGAGCGCAATGGTGTGCGCTTCTTCTTCTGATTGAAACAGGACTCGAATGACTTTTCCAGTCAACTCGTAAGGTGCTGCCATCATATCCGACACCTCCAGCTATTTTTCCATCATTCATTATAGCCCGAGATGAATCGATTGAACAAATGACCTAGTCGAACAGACTCAAGATTTGCTCGATTCGGTCGAGGTCGACGACTTCCAAAATGCGAATGAGTTGTTCAAAGTCGACCCTGTCCAAGATACGCTCGACTTGTTCGAGGTCCACTTCTTCAATCAACCGCTGGATTCGGTCTAAATCACCCGACGCCTCGTACGCCTCGAGTCTCGTGAAGAGTTCTGTCTTCTCGATTCGAATCGAATCCTCCAACATCCCCCGAGCACCAAATAAGACAAGACCGATGACCCCCAATTGAATCAACCAATTCGTCACGACTTTCCAGAACGGGACGGTCTGTCCGATGAATGGGATGAGCGGGATGAACGTCAATTGTAGGAGCAACATCCCGACCTGAACGTATACGTTCGGAATCACCAAGCCTAAAATCGCAAGAATCAACGGAACGAACCATCCGACCCCGACATGTTCAGACGTGAGTTGCCAGGACTTCTGTTCCGCGTACACATAATGAACAATCCATCCGACAATGAGGAGCGCCACGAATAGAATGAACAATAGCGTTAAAAGTCCCTGCGGTTCGACGACCACTTGATATAAAATCGTGTTCGTCCACTTCCCATCCGCAAGTCGCTGGTTCACCGTTTCAAATAATTGCGTGAACCACACATACTCAATAATAAAAAATAAAATGACACTGACCATGCTATATTTTCGCAAACGATTCGACCTCCTTCTATAAAGTGTCATTCCCTCACTTCAAGACAGCTAGTCGCGTTTTTGATTTGAAGAAAGCGGGAACTGTTCGAATGACATAGTGAAGGAGGAGTCATATATGGGTAAACGAATTCCAGTCAGCGGATTATGTGAACTTGTATTAGAAGTGACAGATATGGAAGAAGCCGTTTCGTTTTGGTCTGAGAAATTAGGTCTCCCCGTCGTCGAACAATGGGTCGGAGACGATGCCGAGCCAAGTGAATCGCAAGAACAAGCGAACGAGCCTTGGGCAACGTGGCTCTACATCGGAGGGAATACGCGGCTAGGACTTTGGCTAAAACGTAACTTTACAGAAGAAGAGGATGCGAACCGAAAACAGGACGTGACCGAGTGGGACACGCTCTATGATGAAGGTGGGGTCCATGTCCACTGTGCGTTCTTCGTTCCGATGGAGTCGTTTGAAAAGGCACTCGAGATCCTAGATGAGACCGATGTGCCTGTAAAACTACGGACATGGGACGAGGATGAGACAAAGAATGGGAAAGAACGCTCGGCGTACTTTAAAGATCCGAGCCACAACATCATCGAACTGTATACGAAAAATATGGACGAGGCATACGGCGACTTCGCCGGGGAACCCGTCAAAATCACGACGAAACAACTCTAATCGCGTTAACGAAAAAAGTGCCATCGCTCCATTACGATGGCACTTTCCTATTCAAGAGATCAGTTCCCAAGCAGTGCGTCCATCTTCGCGATGGCATCACGTGCAAGTTCGTGGTCTGGTTGCATCTCAAGGACGCGTTGAAGTTCGGCATACGTCCGTTCCTGGTCACCCAAGAACGCATACGCGATTGCCAAGTTGTAACGGGCATCCGTATGGCTCGCATCGAGGTCGAGCGTCTCTTCTAACGCGACGACCGCTTCTTCAAGCTGTTCACTTTGTGCGAGTGCAAGTCCGTATTGGAACGTGATTTCCACGTCTTCCGGCGATTGTTTCTTCGCTTCACGCAGGCGCGGCATCGCACGAACGAAGTCACCCATCGCTTTGTACGTCAAGCCGAGCATGAAATGAAGATCGGCATCATCCATCCCCGAGAGGAGCGCTTGGCGAAGCGACGCTTCTGCCGTCTCCAATTGCTCGAGTTCATAGGCAAGGGCACCTTTCGCATAATGCGCGGCACCGAACGAACCATCGAGTTCAATCGCTTTGTCATAGAAGATGACGGCACGATCGTAATCGTTGATCGCCTGAAGCAACGTCCCCATGTTGACGAAACCAGTCGGGTCTGTCGGGTTCGCTTCAATCGCCTCATTGAAATGTTTGGCTGCCTGTTCGAATTCACCTTGCTGCATCGCTTGGATGCCTTGTTCGTTTGCGTTCATATCAATCACCTCATCCGATATAGTCGAGTCGTTTTCCGTTTCGGTACGCTTCGTCAATCGTTGCCCCACCGAGACAGATGTCGCCGTCATAGAAGACGACCGCTTGTCCAGGAGTGATGGCACGTTGTGGCTCATCGAACTTGACGAGTACTTCGCCGCCCTCAAGTGGAGCGACCGTGACCGGCACGTCTTGTTGACGATAGCGGAACTTCGCCGTCGCCCGGAATTCTCCTGTAGGAGCAGCCCCTGTCCACGAAAGTTTCGAAGCGAGAAGCGCATCTGAATAGAGCGCGTCGTGATGGAAGCCTTGTCCGACGAACAAGACGTTGTTCTCGACATCTTTCCCGACAACGAACCAAGGGTCCCCATCGCCACCGATTCCGAGACCGTGACGCTGTCCGAGTGTATAATACATCAACCCGTCATGACGTCCTTTGACGACACCATCGAGCGTCCGCATTTCACCTGGCTGTGACGGAAGGTATTCCGACAAGAACTCTTTGAAGTTCCGCTCACCGATAAAGCAGATTCCGGTCGAATCTTTTTTCTTCGCTGTCGCGAGTCCTGCTTCTTCAGCAATGACACGCACATCTTTCTTGTCCATATGACCAATCGGGAACATCGTCCGCGCGAGTTGGTCTTGAGACAATTGGTTCAAGAAATACGTTTGGTCTTTGTTGTCGTCTTTCCCACGCAACAAGCGGTGTTCGCCGTCGACGTATTCCACTTGTGCATAATGACCGGTTGCGACAAAGTCTGCACCGAGTCGAAGTGCATGGTCCAGGAACGCTTTGAATTTGATTTCTTTGTTACACATGACGTCCGGATTCGGTGTACGACCGAGACGATATTCTGCCAAGAAATACTCAAAGACACGGTCCCAATATTCTTTTTCAAAGTTGACCGCATAATATGGGATCCCGATTTGGTTCGCGACGGCGATGACGTCTTCATAGTCCTCTGTCGCCGTACACACACCGTTCTCGTCCGTGTCGTCCCAGTTTTTCATAAAAATCCCGATGACGTTATACCCTTGTTCTTTCAATACATGGGCCGTCACCGATGAATCGACGCCACCTGACATCCCGACGACGACCGTCGTCTCTTCAGGGGCTTTCGTGCGTAAATTCATCTATCTCACTCCGTTCATAAATGTCGAGACGACTTCTTGTAGTCGCTCCGCGAGCCGTTTCGCGTCCTCGACCGAGTTGCCGTGGCCAAAACTGATTCGAACAGACTGACGTGTCCGCTCTAAATCCCCGTACATCGCCGACAATACATGGGACGGTTCGACCGACCCTGCCGTGCAGGCACTTCCGCTTGAAATCGCCATGCCCCGCATATCCATCATGATGAGGAAGGGTTCAAGGTCAATTCCAGGAAGGTATAGGTTCACGATGTGAGGTAAACGATTTGATCCGTTCACCTCATAAGATACGCCTAGTTCGTCAAGGCGCTGACGTAGTGCCAGATCGAGCGACTCATAGAGAGCCACTCGGTCCTCACGCTCTGCCATGACGAGTTCAGCTGCTTTTTGGAATCCGACGGCACCCGGAACATTTTCCGTGCCGGCTCGACGTTTACGTTCTTGTTGTCCACCAAAAGAACGTGACGCTAATTTTACACCTGTTTTCATGAAAAGAAAACCGATACCTTTTGGTCCATTCACTTTATGTGCGGACGCCGACAATAAATCGACATGAATCGCCTTCACATCAATCAGTTCTGTCCCGAGGGCTTGTACCGCATCGGTATGAAAAATGGCGTGATGATCTCGTAACAACTCACCGATTTCTTGAATCGGTTGGCGTGTCCCGACTTCGTTATTTCCGTACATGACCGATACGAGTATCGTGTCATCCCGTAAGGCTGAACGCACGGCGTCGACAGTGACGGCTCCCGACGCATCGACATCGAGATAGGTGACGTCGAAGCCCTCGCGTTCGAGCTGTTCCATCGCATGAAGAACAGCATGATGCTCGACTTTTGTCGTGATGATGTGTTTACCTTTTTCCTGATGGGCATATGCCGCACCGAACAAGGCATAGTTATCTGACTCCGTCCCACCCGACGTAAAGACGATCTCGTTCGGTGACGCACCAATCCATTTCGCGAGGACGCGACGTGACGAGTCGAGCGCCGCTCGGGCGTTACGTCCAATCCCGTGAATGCTCGACGCGTTGCCGTATGTCTCTAAAAAGTAAGGGGTCATCGCCTCGAGGACTTCTGGTCGCATCGGCGTCGTCGCAGCGTGATCAAAATAGTTCATGTAAGGGTCACCTCGTTCTTAAATATAAAACATATAGCCGTCTGACTCTTCCTCGGCAAGATCGGCGAGTGTCGTTTCGTCAAGGACGGTATCGATGGCTTCTTTGATTTTATCCCAAAGCTTCCGTTTCACCGCATCATCTGCTTCAGATTCCTCTACAACGGCTAACGGTCCTTCGAGCAAGCGAATGATTTCACCCGCCGTCACTTCTTCTGCCGGTTTGACGAGCTGATAGCCACCGTACGCGCCGCGTACGCTCTTGACGAGTCCCCCATTACGGAGTGGACCGATTAATTGCTCCAAATAATGCTCCGGCAACTCATGGCGTGCCGCAATCTTCTTTAAGCTGAGCGGCTTGTTGTCTGTCTCTCGTGCCAACGCAATCATGATCGTTAAGCCATAACGGCCTTTTGTAGATATTTTCATCTTCAAGTCTCCTTCTGTTATACTAATCGAACAAACGTTTGTCGAAAGGAATGGTTACGTATGCCTGATTTGTTTCATCAATCGAATGGCGGACCGCTCGCCAACCGCATGCGCCCCGAAA
Source organism: Exiguobacterium sp. USCH10 (assembly GCF_037619445.1). GTDB lineage: Bacteria > Bacillota > Bacilli > Exiguobacteriales > Exiguobacteriaceae > Exiguobacterium > Exiguobacterium aestuarii_A. The sequence goes on from NZ_JAQPZO010000001.1 coordinate 360,578, forward strand.
CGTTAGATGACGTCATCGGACAGCGCCATATCATCGGTGAGGGCAAGCTACTTCGCCGTGCCATCGAAGCCGACCGACTCGGCACGATTATCCTATACGGTCCGCCTGGCACCGGGAAGACGACACTCGCCCGTGTCATTTCGAATTACACGAAAGCGACATTTGTCCAATTGAACGCCGTCACAGCCAAACTTGATGAATTGCGGAACGTCATTCGTGAAGCGGAGTCCCGGTTTGATTATGAGGACGAGCGCACGATTCTCTTTTTAGATGAGATCCATCGATTCAACAAGCTTCAGCAGGATGCACTCCTCCCTGCCCTTGAGTCCGGAAAACTCGTCCTCATCGGAGCGACGACTGAAAACCCAAGCTTTGAAGTGAACGCCGCCCTCTTGTCACGGGCGACCGTGTTTCGGCTTGAGCCACCAGGTGCCGAAGAGTTACGGATCGTCCTCGAGCGTGCACTACACGACTCACGCGGGCTTGGAAATTACCCGGTGAAGATGGATGAAGCTGCCGCTGACCATTATATCAAAATGGCAGATGGTGACTACCGTGTCCTATTGAACGCACTCGAACTCGCCGTCTTGACAACGCCAGAAGTGGATGGACAAATTCACATCACACTCGAGGTCGCGGAAGAGTCGATTCAACAGAAGTCGATCAAATATGATAAGACGGGTGACCGACATTACGACGTCATCTCGGCGTTTATCAAATCGATTCGTGGGTCGGACCCCGATGCGGCGCTATACTGGTTAGCCGTCATGATCGAGGCTGGCGAATCGCCGCGCTTCATCATGCGTCGCCTTTACGTCCATGCCGCCGAAGATATCGGAATGAGCGATCCGAACGCACTACTCATCGTGGATGCGGCGGCTCGAGCGAGCGAATACATCGGTTTCCCTGAAGCCCGGATTCCGATTGCCGAAGCCGTTCTTTATTTGGCGACCGCACCAAAATCAAATGCGGTCATCACCGCCATCGACAAGGCACTCCATCACGTCCGTACAGTCGAGGGTGGACCTGTACCCGTACATCTCCGTGACGCTCATAGTCCAGGGGCTCGCGAACTCGGAAACGGGGTCGGATACAAATACCCACACGATGAAAAAGATGGGTTCGTTCCTCAAAACTACTGGCCAGAAAACTTGGCCCGAAAACGACCAACCTACTATAAACCGACGCCACGCGGATTCGAGCAACAAGTTCAAAAACGGCTCGATTATTGGGAAAAACGACGCGACTCGAAATGAGCCAGCGTCGTTTTATTTTTGGATGCGGTTGATGTCGACGCCCGCTTTTTCGAGCAAATCGTTAATGACGTAACCGGCAGCCACAAGTCCTGCAACCGATGGGACGAACGCGTTCGAACTCGGTGGCATCTTCGCTTTGCGGATCGGAGCGTCTTTCTTCCCGACGACTTCATTCACGTCTTCGCGTGTCACGATCGGTGACTCATCCGAGAAGACGACCGGAACACCTTTGTAGATTTTTTCTTTACGTAGACGGGTACGGACCATCTTCGCGATCGGGTCGTATGACGTGTCTTTAATGTCGACGACTTTGATGCGTGTCGGGTCCATCTTGTTTGCCATCCCCATGCTCGAGATGACCGGGATGCCGCGACGCTTACATTCTACGATTAAATGGATCTTATAGATGATCGTATCTGAGGCATCGATGACATAATCGATATTTTGAGCGAAGAACTCCTCATATGTCTCTTCTGTATAGAACATTTTCAATTGGACGAGGTCGAGGTCCGGGTTGATGTCGAGGAGACGTTTCCCCATCGCTTCGACTTTCGGTTGACCGACTGTCGACAATAATGCATGGATTTGACGGTTGACGTTCGTGATGTCGATGTCATCCTTGTCGACGAGGACGATGCGCCCGACGCCACTGCGCGCAAGTGCCTCTGCCGCAAACGAGCCGACGCCACCGATCCCTAAGATCGCGACCGTTTTATTCTTTAAAGCATCAAGGCCTTCTGAGCCGATGGCCAATTCATTTCGTGAAAACTGGTGTAACATATTTCTTCCTCCAACTAATTCTATTTTCTCATACTATTTTACTCGGAATTATAATCAAAAAAAAGACGTCTCGCGACGTATTTACAAAAAAATCGATGGGGCCCGGAGTGCCGTGACGATGCCCTGCTTTTGAACCTGCGTATGCAGGTGGGTGACCTAGCGTTTCCTTCACAAGTCCTCCTGCACGTGATGAGGCAGTTGATCTGGTTAGCAGTTCGGTCTCCCGTATTCAAAGTGTTGGCTCAAAATAACGAAGGCGGCTCTCGTACACCTCAGGTATCCCATCTGTTGATTTAACTATAGCGCTTCTGTAAAAAGAAGTCAATGAGAAACACCGACTTCTCGTGACAGTTTGGTCACAACCATTTGTTACGAAACGCACGATCTGGATCATACGTGAACTGCTGACGATCGATGTTGAAACGTCGGTCACGTGAGTCGTTTCCGACACCCGCCTGGTACGCCCAATTCCCCCAATTGCTCGCGACATCATAATCAATCAGTTTCGATTCAAAGTAGGCAGCCCCGTAGCGCCAGTCCTGCTTTAACTCTTTGGCAAAATAATTGGCCACGATTTGCCGTCCCCGATTGGACATCCAGCCCGTCGCATTCAATTCACGCATGAACGCATCGACGAAATCGACGCCCGTCTCTCCCCGTCGCCACTTTTCAATGACATCCGCCTCGACGCGCCAGTCTTTTCGCTTCGACCGGATACCTTGTGCCCGAAACAATTTCTTCCCTTGTTCGAGCGCAACCCATTGGAAAAATTCACGCCACAAGAGTTCAAAGTAGAGCCAATAGGTCGATTCGTTCACCCCATGCGTTCGTTCATGCGCTTCAAGTTCAAAGAACACCCGTCGTGGCGATAATGACCCGTTCGCTAAATACGCAGACAACTTCGTCGAGTCATCGACTCCAAACCCATTCCTCGTCTCTTTATATGTTCGAATCGGTACGGACAAATAGTCATTCAACCGACGCTTCGCAGCCAGTTCGCCACCTTTAAACGGAAATGCCGTCCTTGGGTCTTGCTCGACTTTTTGAAGCGGAAACGGGAACGTCACCTCGCGTGTAGCAGCAGTCGCCTTTCGGGAAATTAGTTCACGAGGACGGACATCATATTCGACCGCTTTTCTAAACTCTGTGAAAAGAAACGGCATTTTTTCAAACGGGATGTCATCCTCTTCAAATAACGTGAATCCATCGAACGCCTCGTACTCCCCTTTCCACTTTTTCATCACCTCTTCTTCACGCCGGCGCTCATTGTACCCGATGGCCCGTTGAAACAAGAGACGGTCGGTCGGGTCGAGCGTTTCGAGCGGATGACCGACATGAACAAAAAATGGGATTCCGAGCGCATCCAATGAACCGGCCACATCCTCCAACGACTCCTTCAGGAAATGGAGTCGTTCGCTCCCGAGCGGAATGACGCCATAACGATTTTCAGCGAGCTGTTTTGGACTGATAAAGTAATGACCTTCAATCGGATCATCATGACGCAATGCTTCCTCGAGGGGTAAATGATCATCGACACGTAAATCGTTTTGATACCAAATGATTGTTTTCATGAATAGACCTCCTCCACTCCTTAGTATGATGGGTTTATATGCAGTCCATAAGAATAGAATGTGCTAGAGATATGTTTTTAAAATCAATTTGTGTGGAATATATTCTTTTAGAAGAGAAAGGGGTGCAACATAATGGCTAAAAGAGGCAAAATGGGAACATTGATTAAAATCGCGACGGCGGTCGCACCGTTCGTCTACGATTACTATAAAAAGAACAAAGCAAAGAAATCACCGAAGAAATGAATCCAGCGTCTCAGCCAACAAGCTGAGGCGTTTTTTTCATGTTTTCAAACCGAGTGTGCTAAGATAAATCAATCATTTCATGGAAACGAGGCGATGTTCGTGCAAGTCCGATCCATCCACTTTTTACGTATTCTCTTCAAATGGGGTCTTTTCATGACCGGGCTGTTCTTGCTCGCACTCGGGTCATCTATCATGATCACGGCAGATCTTGGTGTCTCTACATGGGACGTCCTGCATATCGGGATTGCCCACCACCTTCCGATTTCAATCGGAACGGTGATTTTATGCGTGGGACTTCTACTCGTCCTATTCAAATACATACTCGACCGAATCCGTCCTCAATTCGGCACGCTCGTCAACGCGGTGTTTGTCGGGGTATTTATGAACCTGATTTTGAACGAGCAATGGCTCCCGACATTCGATGGATTATTTGTAAACGTCGTTTGGCTCACGTTCGGGATATTCGTGATGGGAATGGGAGCCGGCTTGTACGTCGCCGTCGGATATGGAGCCGGTCCACGCGATGGATTGACACTCGCCTTAGCAGACCGGTTTAACACGTCTGTCCGTTCCATGCGGACCTGGATGGAGCTGATCGCCTGTCTCATCGGTTGGGCGCTCGGGGGACCGCTCTTCTTCGGTACCGTCCTATCCATCTTCCTCATCGGTCCGTTCTTCCAGTTCTGGTTGGAACGCTTCCGTCTGTTCATCGCCTACGTCGATCGCTTGAAAGTCAAATTTGCATGAAAAAGAGAGGGATCACCCCCCTCTCTTTTATGTGTTCGGAATCAAGACAATCTTTCCGAACTTACCGGATTGTTTGAAATACGTTTGTGCCTCACGCGCCTCTTCGAGCGGGAACGTCCGATCAATGACCGGTTTCAGCTTCCCTTCTGCAATCGACCGCAACATTTCTGCGAATTCATAGCGTGTCCCGAGCACAGACCCGTACATGGCGATATGCTTCAAGTAGAGTGTCCGGAAGTCGAGATGGGTCGTCTGTCCGCCAGCAGAACCGGATATACAGAACTTCCCGCCCTTCTTCAATACTTGAAGAGACACACCAAACAACGCATCTCCGACAACGTCAAGCACGGCATCGACCGGACCACCGTTCGCAACGATGATGTCTTCCGCAAGCGTCTCAGAACGATAAGAAAAGACTTCCGTCGCCCCAAACGCCTTTAACTCTCTCTCATTCTTCAAATCACCAACGATGGCGAACACTTTCGCACCAAAAACGTTCGCGGCAATTTGAACGTTGAGCGAACCGACGCCACCGCTCGCACCCGTGACGACAATCGTTTCACCGGTACGGATGTGTAACTGCTCGTTCATATGCCATGCCGTGAGTCCACTCACGGAAAAGACCGCACTCTGGACAAAATCATCAAGTGGCATATCAAAACAAAGGTCAGCCGGCCAGGCTACGTATTCTGCGTAACCTCCGTCATATTCCGACCCGATAAAGGACATATCGTCCGACAAATGTTCTTTTCGTTCAGGACCGCTCGAGGTGAATGGGAACAAGACGACGTGTCGTCCCATCCAAGCTTGATCGACCCCATCCCCGAGCTCGACGACTTCACCTGTGATGTCTGAACCGGGAATGCGTGGGAACTGGACGCCTTCCGGGCGCCACCCTGACTTCTCGCCAGTTCCATACGCCCCTTCTCGCATCCATATTTCTGTATTGTTAATGGCACAGGCGCGTACCTTAATCAGCACTTCTCCAGTTTTTGGTGTCGGTTTTGGGATATCGACCACTTGGAGTTGATCGACATCACCGTATCCTACGACTTGTACAGCTTTCATGGTGAATCTTCCTCCTTCTCTTTCGTTCATCCATATGTATTTACCCACGAACCACCTATATCACGCCAGAAAGGCCACCTTTTAGAGAGGTGACCTTCCGTTTACAGTTGTTGACGTTGTAATAGGTTCGTGAAGACACCGCCTTTTTGGCTAAGCTCTTCATGCGTTCCATCTTCTACGATTCCTTCCGCCGTCACGACAAGAATCCGATCGGCATTTTTTACTGTCGCTAAACGGTGGGCGATGATGAGCGTCGTTCGATTCGCCGCCAATTCATTGAGTGAATCTTGAATGATTGCCTCCGTTTCCGTGTCGAGCGCCGAGGTCGCCTCATCCAAAATCAAAATCGGCGGATTTTTCAAGAACATGCGCGCAATGGCGATCCGTTGTTTCTGACCACCCGAGAGCTTCAGTCCCCGTTCCCCGATTTGTGTGTCGAGGCCGTGCTCGAGCTCCTCGACGAGCGTCCCGAGATGCGATTTCTCGACCGCGTGCATGATGTCCGCATCGGTCGCATCAAGCTTCCCGTAAGCGATATTCTCACGTAGCGTACCGGCAAACAAGAAGACGTCCTGTTGCACGATTCCGATTTGACGACGTAAACTCTCTTTCGTCATGTCGCGGATATCCATGCCGTCAATCGAGATGGCACCATTCGTCACATCATAAAAGCGAGGGATGAGTGAACAGATGGTCGTTTTCCCCGCTCCGCTCGTCCCAACTAATGCGACGGTCGTCCCTGCCTTGATCGACAAGTCAATATCCGTTAACACTTGACGGTAGTTCGAGTAGCCAAACGAGACGTCGTCAAAGACGATATCGCCTTTCAACGTCTCGACTTCAATCGCATTCGCACGATTCTCGATGTCTGGCTCCTCATCGAGCAACTGCGTGAATCGTTTGAACCCTGCCATCCCTTTCGGATACATCTCGAGAAGCGCCGTGATCTTCTCAATCGGCTTGATAAGTAAGTTCATGTACAAGATGAACCCGACGAGCTGTCCGTATGATAACTGACCCTCGTACGTTAAGTACGCCCCGTAGACGAGGACGAGCAATGTCATCAGACGCGTCGTGATGTAAATTCCGGCGAGCGATGTACTCATGACGCGATATGCTTCAATCTTCGAGCCGCGATAGAAGTTGTTGTCTTTTTGGAAACGTCCGATCTCGAATGCCTCGTTCGTAAACGACTGGACGACACGTGCCCCGGACACACTGTCCTCGACACGTGCGTTTACTTCCCCGATGTTCGTGTACATCTTTTGCCACGCCTTGTTCATATTCTTATTCGCATACGTGATCATGATGATCAGGAACGGTACCGCGACAACGGTGACGAGTGCGAGTTCCGGGTCGATCGAGAACATGATCCCGAACGCACCGAGTAACGTCATGATGGCGATAAAGAAGTCTTCCGGCCCGTGGTGCGCCACTTCCCCGATGTCGAACAAGTCGTTCGTCACCCGGCTCATCAAATGTCCGGTCTTATGATTATCAAAGAATCGGAACGACTGTTTATGGATATGTGTGAATAACTCTTCCCGCATGTCCGTCTCGATGTTGATCCCGAGCTTATGCCCCCAATAGTTGACGACATACTGCATCATCATGGCCAATATGTATAAAATCAACAGACCGATGCTGACGATAATGATCCAGTTCCATTCCCCACCCGGCAACAAGTCGTCGATGAACCATTGAACGGCGAGCGGAAACCCGAGTTCAAGCAATCCGACGAGAATTGCGAATGAAAAATCGAGGATAAATAGCTTTTTATGTGGTCGATAATAACTAAAAAAACGTGAAATCATTCTCTTTCCCCCTTCTCAACACTCTAAGTGTACGCTTTTTTCCGAAAGGTGGAAAACAGGATGCATCCTTTTTTCATTCTTTTTTCAATCAGCGTATAATAGAAATAAGGAGTGATACACATGCATGTACACATTACAGAACGTGCGCTCGAACGAATCGAGTCATTGAAAGGCGAACGTGAAGGACAGATGCACCTCTTTTACGAAACGGAAGGTTGCGGCTGTGGAAACAGCGGGATCTTTGAGATTCGATATGTCACGGAGAAGACTTCAGAAGACGTCGAGATCGACTCAAACCTCGGCCCGATCTTAATCAAAAACTGGACGAAAGTATTTTTAGATGAACAGATGAAAATCGATTTCCTCGAAGACCGTCGTACGCTCGTCTTGAAAAGTGACGGACAAGTATTCAATTCGAACCTTCTCGTCACGGACGGCACAGGTTGTCAGTTGAACGTCCCAAGCCGATGAAACAGACGCTGAAACAACATCCGAGACTCCTTATTCTCTTTTTCGCGAGTTTCGGGCTTGGCCTACTTGGAATTTATTTAGCGTTCATCGATTCAGTCTATATGATGTCCGCAGTCATCGCCTCGCTGTTTGCGTTTGGTTTTGCGTTGCAGCGAACAGCGAAATATATGCAACGCGATGAGGAAAAGAATTAAAGGAGATATCGTCTTTTAGAGACGAATCTTCCTTTTTTATATTCAAAAGAAAAGGGTTCGCATTTGCGAACCTCCTCCCTTCATAAAACCGTACTACCGATGATATTTATCGTTTTACTTCACATCAATGACGTAGAAACGAACCAATCCCTCACCATCTAATTCAGCATACGCTAATTTTCCATCTTTAAAGACTGGCTTGGATACCGTTCCACCGTCATTTGGTAAATACGAAACGGTCTCTTCTCTTAAATCCGCGATAAGCAATCGATTCATCCCTTCGCGGAACAATATATAATCGTCACGCACATAGCGAAACGCATCGAACGTAATGTTTTTCTGCGAGCCGTTATACACGTATTTTACGGGGGACGGAGTTGCGGATATAAATTCGACTCTTCCTTCTTTGCCAAGGGAGACGAACTTGCTTCCTCGTTCGAAATCAATCAATGCCCCACCTTCTTCATCAAATGAACCATCGGTCGTGACTAATCTACTCGTCAGGTCACCTTCGTTGAAGACACTTTTATGTAGGATTAATCCTTCCTCACCCGAGCGATAATCAAAGATATATTCTCCGTCACGCTTTCCCTCTTCTTGTAGCGTGAATGCCTCAATCGTTTGAATCGAATCCGACATCGGCGAGAACTGCATGACCGTCGTCTTCGTATCCGATGCCGACGCCTCATAATCGACCCATGTGACGGTATCATCGGAAGCTGTTACATAAGGAACGGGCGTCTCAAATCGACTAGTCCCTTCCGCTATTTGTTCAGGTTTTTGTTCGTCCAACGACATCGTAAAAATCGACCATTCATATGCATACCCTTCAGCCTGTGCATATTCAACCCAAAACACTTCATCTTGAATCCCGACAAGATTCCCAATCGTTTTTGAGGACGTATGAATAAGATCGTTTGTATTACGCTCCGTATCGTATACATTTATTTGACTGCTGCTTTCTTCAATCAACTCCGTATAGACGATCCGGTTTCCTGTGATGTGCTCTGGTGCGATCATCGGTACTTGATCTGCAAAGAATTGAGATAAGTCATACGATTCCACTTCCCCAATCGATTCGCTCTCTCCCGCACTTTGTAAACGGATGGCTGGTTCCGACGTTTCCTCCGGTTCGGATGTTGCTGGTGCATCCGGTTTCGATTCTGTCGTCGACTCCTTCTTTTGAACAACCTCTTCCACTTCTGGTGCAGCTTTTGTGTCATCCGTACACCCGGATAACATCGTTGCAACCCCTAGACATACCCCTAATGCCAACGTATTAATTCGCTTCAACATTTCCCCTACTTTCAAAATACATTTTATTCCATAATCGTATCATAACCTTATACAAAGTTGTCAGAAAAATATAAAAAAGGATTCGCCGAGAACGACGAATCCTGTTTAAGCGTATTATTTTTTCTCTTTTACTGCCGTACGAATCGACAACTCTTCAAGTTGCGCGTCCGCGACCGGGCTCGGTGCTTGCGTGAGCAAGTCGCTTGCCGAAGCCGTTTTCGGGAAGGCAATCGTGTCGCGAAGGTTCGAACGACCCGCAAGAATCATGACGAGACGGTCGAGACCAAGTGCGATTCCCGCGTGTGGTGGTGTACCGTATTCGAACGCTTCGAGTAAGAAGCCGAACTGTTCAACTGCTTCTTCTTGCGTGAAGCCGAGCAATTTGAACATGCGCTCCTGGATGTCACGCTCGTAAATACGCTGTGAACCGCCACCGAGCTCGTAACCGTTCAAGACGAGGTCATAGGCGATGGCGCGTACGCTTGCCGGGTCTGTCTCGAGAAGGTGAAGGTCTTCACGGTTTGGCATCGTGAACGGGTGGTGGTTCGCATAGAAACGACCGTCTTCTTCTTCAAACGTCACGAGTGGGAAGTCCGTCACCCATAGGAAGTTGAACTTCGACTCGTCGATGAGACCGAGGTCGTGTCCGAGTTTGACGCGGAGTGCGCCAAGGCTGTCTGCGACGACAGTTGGTTTCGATGCGACGAAGAGGAGAAGGTCTCCTGCTTCTGCATTCGTCGCTTCGATCAACTTCTGTGCGTACGTTTCGTCGAAGAACTTCGCAATCGGACCGTTCAAGCCTTCCGCTGTCACTTTGAGCCATGCGAGACCTTTCGCACCGTAGACCGCTGTGAACTCTTGAAGCTTGTCGATGTCTTTACGTGAGAAGTTGTCCGCCTCACCTTTGACATTGATCGCTTTGACTTGTCCGTTTGATTCGAGTGCTGCGTCGAATACTTTGAAGCCCGCACCTTTCACGGCGTCAGCTACGTCGATGAGTTCGAGGCCAAAACGTGTGTCCGGTTTATCTGAACCGAAACGACGCATCGCTTCCGCGTATGTCATACGCTCGAACTTCGCTGGTGTATCCGTGCGACCGAGTGATGACTCCATGACTTCACCCATCATTGATTCCATCATCGCCATCAAGTCTTCGATGTCCATGAAGCTCGTCTCGATGTCGACTTGCGTGAACTCAGGCTGACGGTCTGCACGAAGGTCTTCGTCACGGAAGCAGCGTGCGATTTGGAAGTAACGGTCAAATCCTGCGACCATGAGCAACTGTTTGAAGAGCTGTGGTGATTGCGGGAGTGCGTAGAACTCACCACCGTGGACACGGCTCGGTACGAGATAGTCACGTGCACCTTCTGGTGTCGACTTCGTCAAAATTGGCGTTTCGACTTCGAGGAACTCTTGCTCCGTCAAGAAGTTACGAATCGTGTTCGACGTCTTCGAGCGGAGACGGAACGTCTCTTGAAGCGCTGGACGACGAAGGTCGAGGTAACGGTATTTGAGGCGAAGGTCTTCTGAGACGTTTTCCGCTTCATCACCGATCGGGATTGGTGTCATCTTCGCCGCGTTCAAGATGTTGATCTCAGACGCGATGACTTCGATGTTTCCTGTCGGCATGTTCGGGTTTTTGTTCTCACGCTCGAGAACCGTTCCTTTCACGTCGAGGACATACTCGCTACGAATCGTTTCCGCGAGTTGGTGGACTGCTTCGTTTTCCGGGCGTACGACGACTTGGACGATCCCTGTGCGGTCACGAAGATCGATGAAGATGAGTCCTCCGAGGTCACGACGTTTTTGTACCCATCCTTTTAATTGTACTTCTTGGCCGATGAGTGACTCTGTCACGCGGCCGTTCATATGTGTGCGTCCGATCATTGTCCTGCTCCTTCCGATAGTTCACGAATTTTGTCTGCGACGGCCGAGAGTGGCACGTCGACTTGTTCACCAGTCGTCATATCTTTCAAGGCGGCTGCCCCACGTTCGACTTCATCATCCCCTAAGATGACTGTGAACTTGGCTTTCAGGCGGTCCGCCTGTTTGAATTGTCCTTTGAACTTGCGTCCTTGATAATCACGGTCAGCCTTGAACCCTTCCATGCGGAGGAGTTGCAAGAGGCGTGTCGCCGTCAATTCGACTTCTTTCTCGCCTTGGGCGACGATAAAGACATCAAGGCCTGTCTCGAGTTCAGGTAAGACTCCTTCATTCTCCAATGCGAGGATGAGGCGTTCCAATCCGATCCCAAACCCGATTCCCGGCATGTCCGGTCCACCGATATCTTGTACGAGACCGTTATAACGTCCGCCGCCACAAAGTGTCGTGATGGCTCCAAATCCTTCTGCCTCGGACATGATTTCAAACGCCGTGTGCGTATAGTAATCGAGTCCACGAACGAGCGTCGGGTCGACTTCATAAGCAACGCCGAGTGCGTCGAGTTGCGCGAGCACTTGGTCGAAATAAGCTTTTGACTCTTCGTTCAAATATTCAAGGATCGACGGTGCCGTCTTCATCGATGGGTGATCGCGGTCAACCTTACAATCCAAGATGCGAAGCGGGTTCTTGTAAAGACGTGACTGGCAGTCTTGGCAAAGTTCGTCTGCCACCGGCTCGAAGTGACGGATGAGCGCATCGCGGTGGGCGTTGCGGCTTTCCGCGTCCCCAAGCGAGTTGACGACGACTTTGATTTTCTGAAGCCCAAACGACTTGTAGATCGAGTAGGCGAGGCTGATGACTTCAGCGTCAACGGCAGGGTCGCTACTGCCGATCACTTCGACACCGTATTGGTGAAGCTGACGGAAGCGGCCTTTTTGAGGACGCTCATAGCGGAACATCGGTCCCATGTAGTAGAGCTTCGTCGGTTGGTCCGGATTTCCGAACAGTTTGTTCGTCACGAACGCACGGACGACAGATGCCGTTCCTTCTGGGCGAAGTGTGTACTCGTCTTTCCCTTTCTTCACGAGCGTGAACATCTCTTTTTGTACGATGTCCGTCGTTTCCCCGACACTGCGTGTGAACAGGTTCGTTGTTTCAAAGATTGGTGTGCGGATCTCTTTATAGTTGTAACGGGCGCTCATGTCGCGAAGTTTTTCCTCGACATATTGCCACGTCTCGACCGTGCCCGGAAGCAGGTCTTGTGTACCGCGTGGTGCTTTCATCATCACATTTCCCTCCTTAAAAAATACAAAAAGGCCCTCGTCCGCAAAGGGACGAGAGCCTGTGTAAGTTTCCCGTGGTACCACCCTCGTTGCAGAGCCATTACTTGAAACTCTGCCACTCGAAATCGGTTAACGCCCGATGAGACGGCTCCCCCTACTCGTTTTCAAGGGAGCACCTCCAAAGTGTCGTTCGGGTCATCATCCAGTCGATGCTTTCAGCCAAGGCATCGCTCTCTTTGCTGGTGGGTTGACCGTACTCTTCTTTATCATAGGTGTTTGACTATATGCTTCATGATGCCGAATCAAGCCGGCATCTGTCAAGCGTTTTTTTCGAGCATGAGTGTGACCGGACCGTCATTGACGAGTGCGACGTCCATCATCGCACCGAAGCGTCCCGTCTCGACGACGAGCCCGTTTGACCGGAGTCGCTCATTGAATTTTTCATAGAGCGTCTCGGCCATGTCCGGTTTTGCGGCCTTTGTAAAAGCAGGTCGCCGTCCTTTCATCGTATCTCCATACAATGTGAATTGCGAGACCGACAAGATTTGACCGGACACATCTTGAATCGATAAGTTCATCTTTTCTTGATTGTCCTCGAAGACGCGAAGTCCGGTCACCTTATCGGCGAGCCAGTTCACTTCTTCTTCAGTATCTTCATGTGTCACACCGACGAGAAGCAAGTATCCGGCGTTGATTGCCCCGACGACTTCTTCCTCGACTGTGACCGATGCTTCTTTCACTCGTTGCAATAATACACGCACGTTCCTCTTCCTTTCGTCACGTCATCATGACTCGGCTGACCGAATACACGTCTGAGATTTGTTTGATGCGCTCGACGACTTTCTGCAAGTGATTCACGTTCGGAATCGAGATCGTCATCGAGATGCGGGCTTGTTTGTTTTGGTCGCCCCGACCGCTGACGGCCACGATATTCGTATTCGTCGCCGATACTGCTTGTAGGACGTCGTTCAAGAGACCTGAACGATCATATCCCGTGATTTCGATATCGACGTTATAGTTCTTCTCTTTCGCCTGTCCGACTTCCCATTCGACGTCAAGAAGACGCTCCGGATGTTGCTCGTTGACGATGTTCAAGCAGTCTTTCCGGTGAATCGAGACCCCGCGTCCACGGGTGATATATCCGACGATTTCATCTCCCGGGACCGGGTTACAGCAACGGCTCATACGGACGAGCATATTGTCGATTCCTTTGACCGTTACGCCCGCTTCCGTCGTTTTCTTCTTCGGTGCCTGACTGACTTTTAGTTCGCTGATTGCTTCAGAAAGTTCGAGTTTCGGCTCTTTCCGCTGCTTCTCCGTCAATTTATGTGCGACTTGAGCGGCCGTGATGCCTTGGTAACCGACAGCGGCATACATCTCTTCCTCGTTCCCGAAGTTGAACTTCTCGACGACGATACTGAGTGCCGGCTCATCGATCACTTCTTTCGGTTCAAAACCAAGCTTCTTGATTTCTGCCTCGACGAGATCTTTCCCTTTCTCGACGTTCTCTTCACGCTGTTGACGTTTGAACCATTGACGAATCTTGTTCTTGGCCTGACTCGAAACCGCGAGTTTCAACCAGTCCTTACTCGGTCCATAACTGTGCTTCGACGTGATGATTTCAATGATGTCACCCGTCTCGAGTTTGTAGTCGAGCGGGACCATCCGACCGTTCACTTTCGCACCTGTCATCCGATGGCCGATCTCCGTATGGATCCGGTAGGCGTAGTCGATCGGGACAGAGCCTTTCGGCAATTCGAATACGTCCCCTTTTGGTGTGAAGACGTAGAGCATATCACTAAAGAAGTCGACTTTAAGCGACTCCATGAATTCCTCGGCATCGGTCGTATCTTTTTGAAGCTCAAGAATCTCACGAAGGTGCGCAATCTTCTCATCGAACCCGTTCGTCGAGACGTTCTTCCCTTCTTTATACGCCCAGTGTGCCGCAATCCCGAACTCGGCGATGAAATGCATGTCTTTCGTCCGAATCTGGACTTCGAGCGGCTCACCTTTCGGACCGATCACGGTCGTATGGAGCGACTGGTACATGTTCGGCTTCGGCATGGCGATATAATCTTTGAAGCGTCCTGGCATCGGCTTGTATTGCGTGTGGATGATCCCAAGTACCGCATAACAATCGCGGATCGAGTCGACGATAATGCGGACCGCCATCAAATCATAAATTTCATTGAATTCTTTTTTATGCTTCACCATCTTGTTGTAGATGGAATAGATATGTTTCGGTCGACCGTTCACGTCGGCATCAATATGCACTTCTTCAAGAACCCCGTTCACTTCCGTGATGACAGAAGTGACGAGCGCTTCTCGTTCCGTCCGCTTCTGTTTCATCATCGAGACGATCTTGTAGTATTGCTGCGGGTTGATATAACGTAACGAAATATCCTCGAGCTCCCACTTGATCGTCGAAATCCCCATCCGGTGTGCGAGCGGGGCAAAGATTTCAAGCGTTTCTTCGGCCTTTTGCACTTGCTTTTCTTTAGGCATATGCTGAAGTGTCCGCATGTTGTGAAGACGGTCCGCGAGTTTGATCAAGATGACGCGCACGTCTTCCGCCATCGCGATAATCATCTTCCGATGGTTCTCGGCGAGTTCTTCTTTTTTCGACTTGTATTTAATCTTCCCAAGTTTCGTGACGCCATCGACGAGCATGGCCACGTCCGGACCGAAATCGTCCGTCAATTGCTGTAACGAAATGTCCGTATCTTCGACAACATCATGTAAAAGCGCTCCGATAATCGTCGTGGCATCTAAGCCGATATCAACGAGAATACCGGCCACTTGGACCGGATGGAGGATATAGGGCTCGCCCGAACGTCGGAACTGACCGGTATGATGAAGTTTTGCGTATTCGTAAGCGCGTTTCACTTCGGCTATATCGTCGTCACCCATATACTCCCCGAGCGCGTCGAGAAGATCCTCAATACTTACGATTTGTTTTTTGGTCATAACATTCGACACCCTTTTTCTTACCGCTCCTATCGACTCAGATTCGTCGCAGCATGGTAGTAGTTTATATACAAGATTCTCTAATTTTTATAACCATTATCGAAAAAATCTGACGACCTGTCAAAGGTTGTAGGTTATTTTCCTCAAAAACTATTCAAAAACGGGAAGCATATGCTTCCCGTTTAAACATTAGTCTTCGTATCGGATGAGTGAGAAGACGTCATATCCTTCAAGACGCTCACGTCCACCGAGTCCGTCGAGTTCAATCAAGAACCCGATTCCTGCCACAACTCCACCGAGTTGTTCAATCATTTTGATTGTCGCTTCAATTGTACCACCTGTTGCGAGCAAGTCGTCGAGGATGACTACTTGTTGTCCAGGTTGGATTGAATCTTTGTGCATCGTTAAGATGTCTGTTCCGTACTCGAGACCGTATGATACACGTACAGTCTCACGTGGTAACTTTCCTTCTTTACGTACAGGTACGAACCCGAGTTCAAGTGCATAGGCTGCCGGGCAACCGACGACAAATCCGCGCGCTTCCGGTCCAGCAATCAACTCTGCTCCACGTTCACGTGCATAAGCGACGAGCTCATCTACCGATTTCTTGTAGACTTCGCCATTTTGCATGAGTGACGTGATGTCTTTGAAGCTGATTCCTTCCTTCGGGTAATCCGCTACTTCTTTAATATGATGTTTGAAATCCATTTTATGTGTATGCCTCCTGCATCTTGTTCGATCGCAACGATTGTAACCGCTCTTTGAGCTCCGCCAATGACGCGTATACGAAACGCTCTTCGAGTTGTTGGCGCCCAATCCGGCTTTGATAGCACGGCGCCTCGGTCAAATCGCGTTTCGGTGCTTCTGGATTGACTCCAGGCAGTCCGTCTTCCATTGTAACAAGAAATTCGAGTTCAGAGAATACTTGATGCATAAATTGAATCGTATTTTTTGACCATTTTCGCTCTTTTGACAGACGAATCAGGTTTTCACGTAGATTTTTCCGTTCGCATGTCGCCATGTGTACGTAATACGTTCGGAAATCCTCACGCGAAGGAAGCCGTTCAAAGAACGAGTCCCCTTGACCGAACGCGCAATAAATCCGCTCGACGCCTTCATGAAGCTTTTCTGCGAGGACATCTTCATCGTCAGGCAGATCGAGCAGGACGACGAAACGATTGAGCGGCTCATCTCCTTCATGGAGCGGGTAGTCTTCCGTTGTTCCCTGGAACGATAAGAACGACGTATGTTCTTTCGGTAAGTCCTTCAACTCTTGTACCGATTTTTTCTTGCCGCGATAGTCAAACACTTGGAAGTCATCGACGCGTAAGTCTTGAATCATGAGTTGAGGCTTTCGCATCCCGTTCCATTCATTCACTTGAAGACTGCCCATCACCGAGATGTGAGCCATCTGTGAGATTTCCGAGACGACATGTCCGAAACCGAAGCCGATGCCGTCGAGTTCACGCTTGTCTCCGGCGAGCTGTACTTTCAAGTGTGTCGCATCACGTCCGATTTGACGAATGTCGCGCAGTTTCGCATCTGCGACGACGACGCGGGGAGACGGGTTGCCCATCCCGAACGGTGCCAGTTTCGCAATCTCTGAAATCAAATCGAGCGAGACGTCATTGACCGTCAGCTTCAAATCGACGTTGACCCGCGGCACGAATACGTCATCTGGAATCCCTTCTGCTTGGCGATTCAGTCGTTCGCGCAGTTCGGCGACATTCTCGGACTGAAGCGTCATCCCCGCTGCGGCCGGATGCCCCCCGAAGTGCGGCAAGATGTCTTCATTTTTCGAGAGTTCTTTAAATAAGTCAAACCCGTCAATCGAGCGACCCGAACCTTTCGCCTTGCCCGTCTCCGGGTCGTGGCAAAGGAGAATGACCGGACGATAGTACGCCTCGACGAGACGAGAGGCGACAATCCCGACGACACCCGGGTTCCACTTCTCACTCGCGACGACGAGCACACGGTCCTCGGTCATCGATGCTTCGACGAGTTCTTTCGCTTCAGCCGTAATCGTTTTGACGATGTCTTGACGTTCTTTATTTTGCTTGTCGAGTTGTTTCGCAAGTTCGAGCGCTTCTTCAACGTGTTCGGCAAGGAGCATTTGAAGCGCCGGCATCGCCGAATCGAGACGGCCCGCCGCATTGATCCGTGGCCCGAAGGCGAAACCGACCGATTCTTCGTTTAACACGCTATCACCAAGACCACACACTTCACGTAATGCTAAAATACCTGGTCGTTTCGAAGTTTCGAGTGCCGCGATTCCTTTTTTTGCGAGCAATCGGTTCTCACCGTCGAGTGGGACGAGGTCGGCGATCGTTCCGAGTACTGCCAAATCAAGGAGTTCCTCTGGCATTCTTCCTAAAACGGCATGTGCCACTTTGAGGGCGACCCCCGCACCGGCGAGTTTATCGTATGGATATCTCGGGTCGATGTGCGGGTGGATGATGGCATACGCATCCGGCAATGTCTCTTTCGGCTCGTGATGGTCCGTGATGATCAAATCGACACCAAGGTCTTTTAACAGTGTTGCTTCTTCGATCCCCGAGATCCCACAGTCCACCGTGATGACCAAGGTGAATCCTTCGTTCGCAGCCCATTGGAACGCTTCCTTGTTCGGTCCATATCCTTCCGTGAAACGGTTTGGGATATAGCACTCGGCCATGACACCAACCTCGGTCAAAGCGTGCCACATGACCGAAGAGGCACTGACACCATCGACATCATAGTCGCCATAGATGAGCACCATCTCACCCTCGTCCGCCGCCTGCTTGATCCGGGATACGACTTTTTCCATCTGTTCAAACAAATACGGGTCATGAAAGACGAGTTCTTCCTCGGCATACAAAAATGCCTTGGCCGCTTCTACATCCTGATGTCCACGCTGAACGAGCAACGTCGCAAGTTGTGCTGATATATTTAATTCGTTTTGTAAACGTGTGACGTCGTCCGGGTTCGTTTTCGGATAGAGCCACTGTTTCTTCGAATGGTACATGTCCTTCACTCCAATCAATTGTAGATTATAGCAGACCACGTGAAAGATGTGCCGTCTTGACATTTAAAAAGGTCTCCCGCTTGAAGGGAGACCCACTCGTTACGCCTCTGTGACCGGCGTATCTTTTTTCTTGTTGATGGTCGTGCGTTTAATAAGGAGCCACAAATACGATGCAATGAAGATCGAAGAATACATCCCCATGAGGAGTCCAACGATGAGCGCGAGCGAGAAGCTTTGAATTGATTCTGCACCAAACGCATACAAGGCTATGGCTGTAACGAGTACTGTGATGACCGTATTCACGGACCGAACGATTGTCTCTTGAATCGACTTGTTGATGATCGACTCATAGACGTCCATCGACTTGATTTTTCGTTCTTTCTCATACGATGTGATATTCTCGCGGACCCGGTCGAACGTAACAATCGTATCGTTGACGGAATAACCGATAATCGTCAGGATCGCTGCGATGAAGTACAAGTTGACCTCAATATCAAAGAGTGAAAATGCGACGATCATGAAGAAGGCATCGTGCAACATCGCAATAACAGTTGCAAGTGCGTATGAGAATTGGAAACGGACTGTGATATACAGGATGATCCCGATCGATGCAACGGCTACCGCATACAAGGCGTTTTTCGCCAAGTCACGACCGACCTGAGCCGACACGGTGCTGATGTTCGGGTCGTTGCCGAACTGCTCCGTGAACGCCGTCTTGACGCTCGCGACTTCTTCTTGTCCCAATTGTCCGACGAACGTGACATATGCCAAACGTCCTTCATCTGCATACTGGACGCTCGAAATTTCTTGGTCAATCCCTGCGTCATTGAACGCTTGTGTGAACTCTTCTTGAGAGACACGTTCTTCCGTTAATATCTCGACACGTGTTCCTGAGGCGAAGTCGATTCCAAGGTTCAATCCTCGGAAGAACAAGAGACCGATTCCGAGAACGACGATTGCTGTCGAAACCAAGAACATCGTGCGCATATGTTTGACGTAATTCCATTCAGTAAGCTTAAAGTTCACGGATTTCACTCTCCTTCACACCAAACCATCCTTTACGTTTGTCGAACAGACGACTTGAGACAAGGAGGTGCATCAAATAACGTGAGATGAATACGTTCGAGATGAACGTCATCCCGATTGAGATCATGAGCATAACGGCGAACCCTTTGACCGAGCTTTGTCCAAAGTAGAACAAGACCGCAGCCGAGATGAGCGTCGTCAAGTTGGCATCAATGATCGTACTGAGGGAACGACGGTTACCGGCACGGAATGCCGATAAGACCGATTTTCCAGAGCGGAGTTCGTCTTTGATTCGTTCCGCCGTGATGATGTTCGCATCGACCGCCATCCCGACCCCGAGGACGAGTGCCGCAATCCCTGGGAGTGTCAAGACCGCATTGATTCCATTGAAGAACAACATGATCAAGTTAATATACAGTACAAGCGTGATGATCGACACGAGTCCAGGTAGACGATAGAAGAACAACATGAAGATGAATACGGCAATGATCCCGATTGTAGCGGCAAATACCGTCTCTTCTAATGCGTCTTGACCGAACTGAGCCGATACCGATGTCGAGTAGATTTCATCGAGTTTGACCGGAAGCGCCCCTGCGTTCAAGATGTCGGCAAGGCGTTGTCCGCTCTCCGCATCAATCCCGCCACCAGAGATGATGGCTTTATCCGATAAGATCGGACCATTTACCGAAGCATCCGACACGATTTTCGAGTTTTCTTTTTGAATCTCTTCTTCGTATGTGTCGCCTTCTTCGTAATCGAGCCAGATGACGAGACGGTTCTCAGGAGCCGGACGTTGTGAGATTTCAGACGTCACTTCGCCAAACTGATCGGCCGATTGAAGCGTCAACTCAACGACTGGTTGTCCTTGCTGGTTGTAGCTGAGTGCCGCACCACGCGGCGCCAAATCTTTCCCGTCGAGCAAGACATTGTCGTTCACGTCACGGAACGTCAATTGTGCCGTTGACGAGATGACTTCGCGCGCTTCGTTTTGGTTCGATACGCCAGCGAGCTGGACACGGATTCGATTGTTCTCTTCGATTCGAACGTCCGGTTCGGAAACCCCGAGGACGTTGATTCGGTTGTTGATGGCGCGAACGGTTGCATTCATCGCCGACTCGTCGATGACGTCGCCGTCTTCGAGAGGTTGTACTTCATACAAAACTTCGAATCCACCTTTTAAGTCGAGTCCGAGGTTCGTGTTCTTGACGACCCAAGGTGTCGAGAACACAGCGAGCAGGATTGTCGCAATCATGATAATCGCGAAAATCGCAATGTTGCCTTTTTTGTACATACGACTATTTCCTTTCTAAACCACTGTTCTTGATATAACTTCTCTCGTTAACATTACAAATTTTCTAAACATTTATCAATCATTTTCCTAAAATTGTAACGTCTATTCACGTAAATGTAGCGTTAATTTGCATATAAGACTAAATGTTGCACAAGGGCAAAACTTCATGTATGATGTAGCTAACATCACAACATCAAAGGAGTCTTTCCACATGGACAGCACAATCATTTTTGCGTTTCTCCTCACCTTGTTCGCAGGGCTTGCGACGGGAATCGGGAGTATGATCGCATTCTTTGCGAAACGAACAAACACGGCCTTCTTGTCCATCTCTCTCGGATTTTCAGGCGGTGTCATGATTTACGTATCGTTCATCGAGATTTTCCCAAAGGCACTTGAGGAACTTGTCGGTGCACACGGGGAATATACCGGAACGATTTACACCGTCCTCGCGTTCTTCGGGGGAATGTTCTTGATTGGTATGATTGATAAGTTCATCCCGAAAATGGAGAACCCGCACGAGGTCAAGTTCGTTGAATCGATGCAGAACGATCCGTCAACGCAAGAGTTGGCAACGACAGCAACAAATGAAGCGGCTCCAATCAATCATCCTGAGACACAAAGCCGTCTAAAGAAAATGGGAGTCTTCATGGCACTCGCCATCGGGATTCACAACTTCCCGGAAGGACTTGCGACGTTCATCTCGGCGCTTGATGACCCAACCGTCGGTGTGGCCATCGCCATCGCCATCGCACTGCATAACATTCCGGAAGGGATCGCCGTCTCCGTCCCGATTTATTATGCGACAGGATCACGGAAGAAGGCGTTCAAACTTTCGATGTTATCCGGTCTCGCCGAACCAGCTGGGGCTGCCATCGGATTTTTAATTCTCATGCCGTTCTTGAGCGACACGGTCTTCGGACTGTTGTTCGCAGCAGTCGGCGGGATCATGGTCTTCATCTCGCTCGACGAGTTGCTTCCTGCCGCCCGTGAATATGGGCATGCCCACCATTCGATGTATGGAATGGTCGCCGGGATGATCGTCATGGCGACAAGTCTTATCCTATTAATGTAACGAGCAATGCCCTGACGCGAGACGTCAGGGCATTTGTCATGTCGTCTTGAACACATGGACGACATCTTTTAATTCAGACGACATATGGCTCATTGTTTCGGCGATGCTGTTGATTTCTTGAATCGCCGCAAGTTGTTCCTCGACATTAGCCCCCGCCTCTTCGACGCTTCGTTGTGTCGAAACGGCGTTCGTGGACATATCCTCGACCGAAACGGCAACTTCTGTCGTATTGGCACTCACTTCTTCTGTCGCCGCGGCAATCTCACTCATCTGACGCGACGTCTCTTCGATGACCGATACAATCTCACGGAACGCCGAGGCGACTTCACCCATCTGTGATACCCCACTCTCGACATGAACGCTCGATTCTTCGAACGCCGTCTCGACTTGCTCCGTGTCTCGCTGGATGTCACGGACGACAGTCTGAATTTGGATGGCAGATTGCTTCGACTCCTCGGCAAGCTTTCTCACTTCTGCCGCGACGACCGCGAAGCCTTTCCCATGTTCACCCGCACGTGCCGCCTCGATGGCCGCATTGAGCGCAAGCAAGTTCGTCTGTTCCGTGATGGCCGTGATCGAACGCGTAATCTTCTCAATCTCAAGCGACTGGTTCGAAAGTCGGGTCACCATCTGTTGCGTGAGCTCATTGGCTCGACGTATCTCTTGCATTCGTTTCTCCGCTAATTGAACGGTCTCAAGCCCACCGTTTGCCGCTTCAAGTGTATGAATCGTCTGTTCATTCACGCCTTGTGACGCTGCGGCAATCTGGTTCAATCCATCAACCGCTTGATTGACGCCAATCGTCCCTTCTTCCGCTCGTTTAGACGACCCTTGAGCCGCCACATTCATATCTTCAAACAAACGAGAGACACCTTGAGTCGTTGTCGCCACATGTTCCGTACTCGCATACAGTTCTTCAGAATAGGCAGTGACTTTTTCTGAAGCCTCGCCAACTCGACGAATCAATCCGACGAGGTTATGTTTCATCTCGTTGAAAGCTGTGACAAGATCTCCGAGTTCATCGTTTGAGGCGACCTCAATATCTTCGCCCGTCAAATCGCCGCTTGCCATGATTCGCGCTTGACGACCAAGTCGATTGATCGGTTTTAAGAAGAGGCGTTGCAGGGCGAGCAAGGACAAGATTCCGATTACGACACCGACGACGCTGATGACAAGCATCCAGAGGATTGAACTCTCCGCTTCGGCCTGTACAGCTTTCGTCTCGGATGCGAGGAGTTCGCCCTTGTATTCGACAAGGTCTGTCACCGTCATCCGAACACGGTCCGTTGTCGGAGTCACACTCGTGTTGAGGACCGTTTTATACCCAATCTCATCTTGTTGCTGGCGAAGTTCGATGGCGCGACTCATCTCACGGTCCAACAACTCATTAAATTTCTCCAAATCCCCCAACCAAGATAAAATCTTCTCATCTGAAGAGGATGCTTTCAGTGAAGCCATCAACTCGTCACGCTGCTCTTGGACACTTTGCAGACTGATGAGTGTTTTCGGATTGGCAACGAGCATATAGTAGTTCAAATAACGTTCTGCATCGGTCACCGCAAGCGACAGATTTTCAGCCAACAGCATCTCCTGTGTCCCCTCGTTCAGGACTCGGTCATATGCAGCAGTCGATTGTCTCAGTTGATATGAACCAAGCGCTCCGACAAGGACGAGCGCGATAATTGTGGGAACTAGCGCAATCGACATTCGTCTTCTGAGAGAAGAACGCCCTTTCTGTTTTGTACCGCTCCGCTTCCATGTCCACCCTTTCCACTTCTTCATCGGTCGTACCAATCGTTTCACGTCCATGTCATCCGTTCTCCTTCATCTCGAATTTCTTCTCACTTTGACATTAATGCAAACGTTTTCATGAATCAAATCGATTTTTCGAAATGAGGTGGATGAATCACCGAATTGACATACTTTGTCAAAAAACAGTCGCTTTTCTATAAAAAAAGCGTCCGACCATAATGGTCAGACGCTTACTTGCTTATTCCTCAAATGAGGCATTCGCTTTTTTCACGACTTCCGCAACTGCGCTTCGGTTGAAACGGAGAAGCGATTGATCGCATTTCAAAACGACATGTGTGTCTTCGATTTGATGAACGACGCCGTGTAAACCGCCGATTGTGACAACGCTGTCGCCACGCTCGAGGGCGTTTTGCATCGCTTGTACTTCTTTTTGGCGTTTCGTCTGTGGACGAATCAACAAGAAGTAAAATACGACGAAAATCAAGATCATTGGTAATAACGCAACGAGTGTTTCCATGAGTAACATTCACCCTTTCCTTCAATATCAGGTTCATTATACCGTGAAACTGAAGCATTGTCACACAATGTCCGACACGTTTGCTTAGAAATTCTTCGCGTTCGGCTTGTTGTAGCCGTATTCTTCGAAGAACTCTTCTTTGAAATCGAGCAAACGGTCTTCGCGAATCGCTTGACGAACCTGCTCCATCAACTTCACAAGGAAGTGAAGGTTGTGTGTCGTACATAAGTGAAGGCCGAACATCTCGTCCGCACGAATCAAATGATGGACATAGGCACGTGAGTAGTTCTTACACGTGTTGCAGTCACACTTCTCATCGATCGGGCCGAAGTCTGTCTTATACTTCGCTTGCTTGATTGTGACGCGACCTTTCGAAGTCATGAGCGTCCCGTTCCGTGCAATCCGTGTCGGGAGGACACAGTCGAACATATCGATTCCACGAATCGACCCTTCAATCAATGCATCCGGCGAACCGACACCCATCAAATAACGTGGTTTGTTTTCCGGCATGAGCGGCGTCGTGAACTCGAGGGCACGATACATGACGTCTTTCGGTTCACCGACCGAGAGACCGCCGACCGCATATCCTGGGAAATCGAGTGAGACGAGATCTTGTGCACTTTGACGACGAAGGTCCTCATATTCCCCACCTTGAATGATCCCGAAGAGCGCTTGGTCTTCTGGACGCTCGTGTGCCTCAAGGCAACGTTCTGCCCAACGGCTCGTGCGTTCGACCGACTTCTTCATGTATTCATGCGTCGCCGGATAAGGTGGGCACTCATCGAATGCCATCATGATATCCGAGCCGAGCGCGTTTTGAATCTCCATCGCCTTTTCCGGTGACAAGAACAACTTGTCGCCGTTCAAGTGGTTTCGGAAATGCACGCCTTCTTCTTGAATGTTTCGGAGGTCGGCAAGTGAGAACACTTGGAAGCCGCCTGAGTCCGTGAGAATCGCGCCGTCCCAGTTCATGAACTTATGAAGCCCGCCAGCTTGTTTGATGACCTCATGTCCCGGGCGGACCCATAGATGATACGTGTTCGACAAGATAATGTTCGCACCCATCGCCTTGACTTGTTCTGGTGCCATCGTCTTGACACTCGCTTGCGTCCCGACCGGCATAAAGACCGGTGTTTCGAACGACCCGTGCGGCGTATGGACGATTCCGTGCCGCGCTCCGGTCTGTTTACATGTGTGAATGTGTTCGTATGTGACTGCGTGTTTTGTCATTTTGTTACTTCCTTCCTCGTGATGAGCATCGCGTCTCCAAAACTGAAGAAGCGGTATCGTTCTGCGACCGCAGTCCGATAAGCGTGTAAGATGATGTCGCGCGTCGCGAATGCCGAGACGAGCATGACGAGTGTCGATTTAGGCAAGTGGAAGTTCGTGATCAATCCATCGATTGCTTTCAATTCGACACCAGGGTAGATAAAGATATCCGTCCAGCCCGATGACTCGACGAAGTCCCCATGGTCTCGCATGATTGTCTCGAGCGTGCGTGTCGATGTCGTACCGACCGCAAAGATGCGACCGCCACTCGACCGGACATCTCGGAGCGCTTCAGCCGATTGAGCTGACAACTCGAAATATTCGCTATGCATCGTATGTTCTTCAATCGAATCAGCCGTCACCGGACGGAACGTACCGAGACCGACGTGAAGCGTGAGCGGGATCAACCGAACCCCTTTCGCCTTCGCTGCCTCGAGCAGTTCTTCTGTGAAATGGAGACCTGCTGTCGGAGCGGCTGCACTGCCACGTTCCCGCGCATAGACCGTTTGATAACGATCTTGGTCATCGAGTTGTTCACGGATGTACGGTGGGAGTGGCATCGTTCCGAGTTCGTCTAAAATCTCGTAGAAGATACCGTCGTAGCCGAACTTGAAGCGACGTCCACCTTCCGGGAGTTCCTCGACGCATTCCGCGCGGAGAAGTCCGTCACCGAATTCGACGATGGAACCGACGCGAACTTTTTTCGCCGGTTTGACGAGTGCTTCCCATACGTCGTCCTCCGTCTGCTTCAACAAGAGCAACTCGACTTTCCCGCCTGTTTCTTGTTTCGCTCCGAAGAGACGAGCCGGTAAGACGCGCGAATCGTTGACGACGAGCGCATCTCCCTCGTTCAAGTAGTCGAGCACGTCACGGAAATGACGATGCTCGATGTCTCCTGTCTCACGGTCCAATACGAGCAGACGTGAGCTCGTCCGATCGAGCAACGGAACTTGCGCAATCAACTCTTCAGGCAATTCAAAATCATAATCGTTTACGTTCAATTGAATGTCTTGCATACCTTACTCCTCTTCCTCTTCATAACCAAAATGCGACTTGGCAAACTGTGTGATCATCCGTCCTCGCGGCGTCCGCTGCAAGAACCCTTGTTGTAATAAATATGGCTCGTAGACGTCTTCGATCGTCTGAGCATCCTCGCCGATGGTTGCGGCGAGCGTCTCAAGCCCGACCGGTCCCCCTCCAAATCGTTCCACCATGGCCCGAAGCAATCGGTGGTCGACTTCATCGAGTCCGAGCGCATCGACGTGTAGACGGTCGAGCGCATCGGATGCGAGCACTGGATCGATTTCTTTCGTGCCGGCTACCTGAGCGAAGTCACGGACTCGACGCAAGAGACGATTGGCGATTCGTGGTGTCCCTCGCGAGCGCTTCGCAATCGCGCCACTCGCCTCAGGTGAGATCGAAAGGCGGAACAGCTGGGCCGTCCGACTGACGATGGCCGCGAGTTCATGTGGCTCATAGTATTCAAGTTTCAATGTGACCCCGAAACGGTCCCGAAGCGGCGCCGATAACATCCCGGCCCGCGTCGTCGCCCCGACGAGTGTGAACGGTGGCAAATCGATGCGTACGCTTCGCGCCATCTCGCCTTGTCCGTAGACGATATCGAGACAGTAGTCTTCCATCGCTGGATAGAGAATCTCTTCAATCGTCCGACTCAACCGGTGAATCTCATCGATAAATAAGACGTCACCCGGCTCAAGTGTCGAGAGGATTGCTGCCAGGTCACCCGGTCGTTCAATCGCCGGTCCGGCGGTCGTCTTGATGCCGACGCCCATCTCGTTGGCGATAATTTGCGCGAGCGTCGTCTTCCCGAGTCCCGGTGGTCCATACAATAGGACGTGGTCGAGCGTCTCACTGCGAAGTTTGGCGGCCTGGATGAAGACCGACAAATTGCCTTTCGCCTTTTCCTGCCCGATATATTGCTCGAAGCGCTGCGGACGTAAGCTCCACTCTTCAGAGTCTTCATATTGCTGATGAGATTGTGACAACAATCGTTCGTCCATAGCTTCCTCCTTATTTCAATAACAGCTGTAGCGCGCGTTTTATGTACGCGTCGGTCGTCAAGATCTCCCCGCTCAATGCTTTGCGGACTTTCGCGATCTCTCGTTCAGAATATCCGAGGGCGACGAGCGCCTCACACGCCTCGTCTAGTTCTGATGCACCTTGTGCGAACAATCCTTCGTTCGGCACATAATCTGGTGCAAGTTCGGATAACTTCCCTTTCAAGTCGAGTGCCATCTGTTTGGCCGTCTTCTTCCCGACTCCCGGGAACTTCGTCAAATACTTCTCATTCTCGGTTTCAATCGCATCGATCAATGCGTCGATATCTCCAGAGGCGACGATGGCGAGTGCCCCTTTCGGTCCAATACCGCTCACGCTAAGGAGTTTATTGAAGAGCTCCCGTTCTCGGCGTGACCGGAAACCGTATAGCGTCTGTTGATCTTCACGGACGTAATGATGCGTAAACACGATTACATGTTCGTCTTGTTCACGATAAAAAAACGGGTTAGGCACATGTACTTTGTAGCCGACGCCCGAGACATCTAACGTTATATATTCCGCACACACATAGGCGACGGGTCCTTTTACGAATTCAATCACGGTGTAATCTCCTTTTCGGTCGGAAAAACTGCATTTATTGTACCATAACGAGCGATATGAAAAAAGGACAGGCGTTTGCCTGTCCTGAAGCGATTACCGTGCGAGCATACGTTCAAGTGCACGTTTCGACCACTCTGTCGTCTCAGCATCGACGCGAATGACGTTCACAGGGTCCGTCTCGAGCGACTCGAGCGCCCAGAGGAGATGTTGCAAGTCGATTCGGTTCATCGTCAGACATGGACACATGAACGGGTTCAACGAGACGATATCGAGATGCGGGTACGTCGCCGCCAATCGGTTCACGAGGTTCATCTCCGTCCCGACCGCCCATTTTGTCCCGGGTTCGCTCGCATCAATCTTGTCGATGATATATGACGTCGATCCTGCCTCGTCGGCTGCCTGCACGACATCAAACGTACATTCCGGATGGACGATGATGCGACGATCCGGTTCGCGCTCACGGAACGCTTGAATTTGCGAGACGGTAAACTTCTCATGGACAGAACAATGGCCTTTCCAAAGAATGACCCGAATCTGTTCGAGGTCTCCTTCTGCCACTAGTTCTTCGCGGAGCGGATCCCAGACGGCCATCGCCTCGAGTGGGATACCGAGGTCATACGCCGTATTCCGTCCGAGATGCTGATCAGGAAGGAACAAAATGCGCTCTCCTGCCTCTAGTGCCCAACGGACGATCTCATGCGCGTTCGACGATGTGACCGTCGCCCCGCCATGACGTCCGACAAACGCTTTGATGGCTGCCGTCGAATTGACGTATGTAATCGGGATGATGCCTTCCCCGAACTGCTCCGTCAACTCTTCCCACGCAATCTCCGTCTGGTCGATATCAGCCATGTCTGCCATGGAGCAACCGGCCCGCATATCAGGCAAGACGACAATCTGATCGTCGCGTGTCAACATATCTGCTGTCTCCGCCATGAAATGCACGCCACAGAAGACGATAAATTCCGCTTCGCTCATCTGTTCTGCGAGCCGTGCGAGCTGGAGCGAATCTCCTGTCGCGTCCGCGAATTGGACGACCTCGTCTTTTTGATAATGATGCGCAGGTAAGAAGAGACGTGTCCCGAGCCGGTCCTTGACCGTTTGAATCCGCGTCTCCATTTCCTCCACTGACAGATTAGCGTACGTCGGTGGGAGTGTTCCGAGTAGTTGCATGTTTCATTCCTCCTTGTAAATTCATACTGCAGTCGAGCGCCCGTACCGAGTGGGTCAACTGACCGAGTGAGATGACATCGATGCGAATCCCTCGATAGTCGTCAATCGAGTCGAGCGTGATGCCGCCAGACACTTCGATGGTGATATGGTCCGGAATATGCGGGACCCATTCTCGCAGTTCATCCGGCGTTCGATTATCGAGCATTACAATATCCGGATTCGCTTGAACGGCTTCTAAGAGCTGGGCTAACGATTCGACCTCGACTTCGATCGGAGTCGTATGACCGACTCTCGAACGTGCGGCGTGAATGGCTTCTGTCACACCGCCGAGTGCGACGATATGGTTGTCTTTGATCATGACGGCATCGTCGAGGCGGAGTCGATGGTTGTAGCCGCCACCGACACGAACGGCGTACTTCTCAAGCATGCGGAGTCCTGGTGTCGTTTTCCGCGTATCCGTGACGTGAATCGAGTCGTCATCGAGCGCATCGACACATTGACGTGTCATCGTCGCAATCCCGCTCACACGCTGAATCACATTCAATAGGACGCGTTCCGTCTCTAATAGGACACGGGTCTTCCCTTTCAAGATGATCAGTTCATCGCCTGGTTCAATCCGCTTCCCGTCATCTTGGCAATCCACCAATTCGAGTTGCTGCATCTTAGCGAGCTCTTGGACGATCGGCTTCCCGCAGAAGACGCCTTGCTCTTTTGCGATGATGGTCGCGATTGACTCGTCGTGTTCATCAATCAATTCACTCGATAGATCGCCATATCCGATATCCTCAATCAGAAACTGTCGTAGCTGTTCGCGTAGATAAATCGTGTTCATCGTACCTCTCCATTTCGAGGATGCTTTGCGCGATGAGGCGCGCCGCATCAAGTTGTAAAGTTTGTTCACTTAATTGTCTTGTCACGTGTTTCGTCATGGTCAACGTTTGGGTATTTTGTAAGAAACATTTTATTTCGTCGTGATTCGGTGAAATCGTCAACCACTTGCCGATTTGATGACGGAGCGAACGGAACGTGTCAGGTGAGATGTCATACGCCATCACATCACTCGTCGCAAAGCCTCTTTCCTTCACTCGAATCGCCTCAGCGACACGTTTTCCGAACACCCAGCATTCCAAGAGTGAATTTGAGGCCAGTCGATTCGTCCCGTGTACACCTGCTTCCGCCACTTCTCCGACGGCATACAATCCGTCGACGTCCGTTCGACCCGCGTCATCCACTTCGATTCCGCCCATATGAAAATGGAGCCCTGGGCGAACGGGGATTTGGCGAAGGTCGATGCCTAACTTGTCACACGTCGTTGCGAGTTTCGGGAACCGCTCACGTAGTCGCGTCACACTAGTCGTATCAAGAAAGACGGGTCCAACTCGGTCTGTTAAGACACGGGCCACCACGTCTCGAGGGGCGAGACTCCCAAGCGGGTGATGCGCCATCACATCGTTTCCGTATGGATCGACGAGCTTCGCACCGGCACCACGGAGCGCTTCGGTGACGAGATGAGGTTCCTCTGCGGCCAATAAGGTCGGGTGAAATTGGATCCGTTGTAAGTTCGTCAGTTTGGCCCCGCATCGATTTGCCAAGACGAGACCATCACCGGTCACCGTCTGAGCGTTCGAAGTCCAATCGACAAGTCCACCGATTCCACCGGTCGCGAGAACGACGGCACCTGCCTCGATGTGTAGCCATTTTTCTTTCTGAAACGCCATCGCACCGATAACTCGTCCTTCCTTCATCACAAGGTCATGGACGAGGACGTGTTCGAGTATGTTCACGTTGTCCGGTAAAGACTGACGCAAGTGCCGCATGACATGTCGACCGGTCTCGTCGCCCCCGGCATGAAAGATGCGATGCAACCGATGAGCCCCTTCCCGCCCGAGGGCATACCCGTCCTCGTCACGATCGAAGTGGACACCGAACCGTTCCATCTCTTCAATCGCTCGACGTCCTTCTTCCACGAGAATGTCGACGCGTTCCGAACACGATGTCTGATTCGAAGCAAGCATCGTGTCTTCTTTATGTGCCTCACTCGTCTCCTCGAGATACGAGCTCGCAATCCCTCCTTGTGCCAAATCGGAGTTCGTCGACGTCGCCTCCCCTTTGGAAACGAGGAGGACAGACAATGAGGATGGCACATGTAGCGCCGTCGCGACGGCGGCAAGTCCCGTTCCAATAATCAAAATGTCGGTTTTCTCTATATGTAAAGACACCTGTATATCACCTGTTTTTCATATGTAATGTTGACTTGTAAACTAGTTTCGCATAATTTTGTGTAGAAGACAACATGAGAAAAGGGGAGTCCATGATGAACCGCTACTTCGACTACGCCGCTACACATCCTATGACACACGCAGCATTAGACCATTACGTGGCTATGGCCAAAAACGTTTATGGAAACCCATCATCACTCCACGCGCACGGATATATGGCTGAAGATTATTTGACAGAGGCACGGCGCTTACTTAAACAAGCACTCGGACTCGACGTCTTACGTGGGAAATTATTGTTTACCGGAAGTGGTTCTGAAAGTAACTACATCGCACTGACGAGCTTACGGAAGCGCATGAAAGGCAAAGAAGTGATCACGTCCTGGCATGAACATGATTCGGTCGCCCTTTTGCTTGAAGAATGGGAACGCGAAGGGGTCATCGTCCATCGTTTGAAACTGAAAGACGGAAAGTTTGATTTAGAGACGTTCACACACTTACTCGACCGTGATATCGGACTCGTCACACTCCAACACGTCAATTCCGACACAGGATGGGTGTTGCCGCTCCATCACATCCAATGTCTCCTAAAATATAAAAAGATTCTCTTTCACGTGGATGGGGTACAGGCACTGGGGAAAATCCCGATTTCTGTGGAAGGAATCGACGCCTACTCGTTCAGCGCCCATAAGGTCGGTGGACCAAAAGGGATTGGCGCCCTCTATATGGAACGCTTGATTCCCCCACCTTACTACCCGGGTCATCACCAATACGGGATTCGTCCGGGTACGATCGACGTTCCAGGAATCAGCGCCTTCGTCAAAGCGCTCGGGGAACGTCAGGATCAACTGACACGTTTTCAGAGAAATTTCATGGCGTTTCGTGCTATCTTGAAAGAGAAGACGTCAGCGTATGTCCATTGGCTCGAGTTTGACGAACAAAGTCCCGCTATCTTTTCCTTCGTATCCCATCAACGCGACGGACAATGGTGGATGACCGAGCTCGACGATCTCGGGTTCCAAGTATCCGCCGGGTCAGCATGTCGCGCCGGTCAGAACGGACCGAACCGCATGCTCGAAGCACTCGGATATGAGACGAGCGCCTGCCACGGACTCGTCCGCATTTCCTTCGGCGCGCAAACGACCGTCGAAGACACATCGGCCCTCGCCGATGCCATCGTCACTTTAGCAAGGAGAGTCGAACATCATGAACAAACGTTTAGCCGGTGAAGAACGCCGTCGCACTTTACTTCAACTGATCGAATCGAGCAATGAACCGATCACTGGATCTGAACTGGCAAGGCACGTATCCGTCAGTCGCCAGGTCATCGTCCAAGATTTGTCGCTCTTAAAAGCGAAAGGTCACCAAATCGTCGCCACCGCGCGCGGTTACGTTTATTTGCACGGCGACTTCACCCCGTCTACTTATTCAAAAAAGGTGGCTTGCCGCCATACGGCAGAAGAGATGGAGGCAGAGATGAACGCCATCGTCGATGAAGGGGTCACCATCAAAGATGTCATCATCGACCACCCCGTTTACGGATCCATCACGGGACAGCTCATGGTGAAGAGTCGACGTGACGTCCGCGCCTTCCTCGAACGGGTCAAGGCACACGGGGCCTCACCGCTCTCGCAATTGACCGGAGGATTACATGTCCATACACTTGAAGCCGATCATCAGGAAGCGATTGATGCCGCGGTGAAAGAGCTTGACCGGCTCGGTATTCTCGTATCCGAATTAGATTGAAGAGATGTCACGAATATGTGACATCTCTTCTTTTTCTTTTCAGTCATGTCCGTTATACTGATGGATGGAACAAGTTTCCTGCAATCACTTTGAAAGGAGATCTCGTCATGAACGTCCTCGAGCACATGCTTGCCGTATGTGGTGTTTTCAGCATTCCTCTCGGCATCTTCATCCAATTCATCCCGAACGAACTCGTTCTCGCATATGGCGGCTTTCTCGTCGATTCGCATGACGCGTCTTTCTTCCTGATGTTCCTACTGGCGTGGGTTTCCTTCACGCTCAGTCAGATCGGTCTGTACTGGATTGGTCGATATGGTGGGCGTCCCGTCGCCTTGAAGCTGTATCGTTATTTCCGGATTCGGCAAGACAAGCAACTGCGGGCCGAGCGCTGGTTTGAGAAATACGGGGCATGGATCGTCTGTCTCAGCCTGTTCTGGCGCCAGCTGTTCGCGGTCAGTGCCGGCGTGATGCGCCTGTCGTTCCGAAAGTTCTTGTCGGTGACGACCGTCATTTTTGCCGTCTGGTCATTCATCTTCATTCATGTCGGGATGATGCTCGGCAACAACTGGCGGATGATTGGCCACTTCATGGACGACATCCTGCCCTTCCTGGCGCTCGCCATCGGAATTTTTCTCGTCGTCCGTCATCTTCGTCAGCAACCAAAACATGTGAAAGAATCAGCGTAACGAACGCTGATTCTTTTTTTGTCGGAAAGGGAAACGCTATCATCTGTCGAATAAGAACCATGTAAGCGAATCGCGGTCACACAAACAGGACACCGCACAACGAAAAAGGAGGAATCACCATGTTCCATCGCCGTAAAACGTATACGATTCGACCTGAACGCCTGCAAGAATTCACCGACTTCTTCCATACATACATCTATCCGATTCAAGCGTCCCATGGCGCCCGACTCGTCGGACGCTGGGTGACCGAAGACAAGTCGGAGGTCATGGCACTATGGGAATACCGGGACCGTGAACACTATGAACAAGTCGAGCGGGACTACCGCGGTAGCATGTTACGACGGGACGCCATGAAGCAGCGCGCCCGCCTCGGAAAAGACCTGTATATCAAGTCGAGCGAAGAGTTCATGATGCCGACCGGTCACTATACGCCACCGCGTGCAATCGTCTGTGTGACAGCGTATATCACGAATGAAGCAGGTGAGGTCCTCCTCGTCAAAAACATGCACCGAAACGACTCCTTCGAGATGCCGGGCGGACAGGTGGAAGAGCACGAGTCGCTCGTCGACGCCATCCACCGTGAAGTGGACGAAGAGACAGGCGTGAAAATCGAGGTCGAAGGCATCACGGGAATTTATCAAAACGTGTCGTCCCGCGTCCTCTGCGTCACGTTCCGTGCAAAATATGTATCCGGGGACCTCAGACCACAAGCCGGGGAAACACAGGAAGTCGGATTCTACAAAGTCGATTCGCGTAACGTCGGTGACTATATCAAACGGGAGCACTTCCAGATGCGCTTCCTCGATGCGATCGACCCTGTATATATGCCATACGCCATCTACAAAGTACGTCCATACGAATTGATTGAGCGCATCGAGCGCCAATCGGTGTAACGCAAAAAGGGATGATCCGCTACGCGCGAATCATCCCTTTTCTTTATGCTTCTTCTTGTAGATCTTCTTGCTGTGATTGTCCAGTCTCCACTAACAGTTTCCGGACACGGCGTTTTTCCACGTGGAGAACGGTGAACGTCATGTCTTGATACGTGACTTGTGCACCTTTCTCCGGAATGTCGCCGAGTAATTCAACGAACCAACCGCCCATCGTGTTGGAATCGACGTCTGGTTCCGCAATCCCCATCTCTTCGGCGAATTCATCGACGTTCATGTCAGCCATACACTCGTAGACCCCTTCACGGAGACGTCGGAGATAGACGACAGATTCGTCGTGCTCATCCCAGATGTCGCCGACGAGTTCTTCAAGCATGTCTTCTAACGTGATGAGACCCGCCGTGCCCCCGAATTCATCGAGGACGACAGCCATGTGAGATTGTTTCTGTTGGAGAATCGGAAGTAGTTCAATCAATTTCGTCTGTGGTGACACGTATGTGAGCGGTCGGATGAGCGAACGGACATCCGTCACTTCATCCTTCATCATCGAACGTAAGAAGTCACGTTCTGACAAGACACCGATGACGTTGTCAATCGAGTCTTTGTAGACCGGCAAACGTGAATGTCCTCCACTGAAAATCGTGTCTTTGATTTCATCGAGCGAATCGTCGATGTCGACAGCCAAAATATCGATTCGCGGCGTCAAGACGTCATCGACGGTAATATCGTTGAAGGCGAAGGCGCTATGGACGAGCTCAGCTTCCGTCTCACCAAGCACACCTTCCTCTTCTCCCATATCGACGAGCACTTTCAACTCTTCTTCCGTGACGGACGGTTCCTTGTCTTTCATCCCGATCATCCGAAGCGTCAACTTCTTCAACCCAGTGAAAATCATCGTCACCGGTTTGAGGACTTTGACGAGGAACACGAGAATCCCGCTGATGAGAAGCGAATACTTCTCCGCAAACTCTTTGGCGAGCGACTTCGGTAAAATCTCACCGAAGATCAAAATGATGACAGTCGTCGCGAACGTCGACACGAGAAGACCCGTACCGCCACTAAAAATCGACGTGGCGATGGCGGTCGATACCGTCGCCGAACCGATGTTGACAATGTTGTTCCCGACGAGGATCGTCGAGAGCGTATCGTCAAAGCGGTCGACGAGACTGAGGACGCGTTTTGCGGCTTTGTCGCCGTCTTCTGCCATCCGAATCATCCGAACACGGTTTACACTCGAAAGCGCCGTTTCTGCTGATGAGAAAAACGCTGACAACATGACGAGAACTACATATAGAATTAAACTTGACGAGGGCACAGGGTCCACGTTAGCTTCACACTCCGTTTCTTCTTAACAAATAATTTTTTTCTTACTCCACGAACTCGAATTCGAAGTCGAGAATCGCAACGACGCTGCCGTCTTCGGCACCGAGCTTACGAAGATCATCATCGACGCCCATCTGACGCATTTGACGAGCGAATCGTTTGATCGACTCATCATGGTCAAAGTTCGTCATCTTGAAGAGCTTCTCAATGCGAGGGCCCGTGATTACGAAGCGATCGTATTCATCGATGTGGATCTGATAGCCTTTCTCTTCCTTCTCATAACGATACACGACACGAGGCGTCGCTGTCTTCTCTTCAAGCTCATCGAGTGGGAATTCAGGTGTCGTATCGACAAAGTTCGCCACTTCGATCAACAAGTTACGAAGGCCATCTTGTGCGAGGGCAGAAATTGGGAAGACTTTGACATCGTCTCCTACTTTCTTCTTGAACTCTTCAAGATGTTCCTCTGCGTCCGGCATATCCATTTTGTTTGCGACGACGACTTGCGGACGCTCGAGAAGACGTAAGTTATACGACTCAAGCTCACGGTTGATTGTCGTGTAATCTTCGAACGGATCGCGTCCTTCCATCCCACTCATATCGATCATGTGAACGATGACTTTCGTCCGTTCGATATGACGAAGGAATTGGTGACCGAGACCGACGCCTTGGCTAGCCCCTTCAATCAAACCTGGAAGGTCGGCCATAACGAAGCTGCGGTCGTCCGCTGTCTTGACGACACCGAGGTTCGGTGTGATCGTCGTGAAGTGGTACGCGCCGATTTTCGGACGTGCCGACGAAACGACAGACAGAAGCGTTGATTTCCCGACAGACGGGAAACCGACGAGTCCGACGTCTGCGAGGAGTTTCAATTCAAGACGCAATTCACGCTCTTGACCTGGTTCACCGTTCTCCGCGATTTCTGGAGCCGGGTTGGCCGGTGTCGCGAAACGACAGTTCCCACGTCCACCACGTCCACCTTTGGCGATCGTCGCTTGTTGTCCGTGCTCCGTCAAGTCGGCGATGACCGTATCCGTCTCTGCGTCGAATACGATGGTACCAGGTGGGACTTTGACGATGAGCGGCTTCGCTTTACGTCCGTGCATCCCTTTTGACATTCCTTTTTCGCCGTCGTGGGCGATAAACTTCTTCGAATAACGGAAATCAACGAGTGTGCGCAATCCTTCTTCTACTTCGAAGACGACGTCTCCACCGTGACCACCGTCACCACCTGCAGGTCCACCATCTGGGACATACTTTTCGCGACGGAAGGCAACCATCCCTTTTCCGCCGTCTCCAGCTTTTACAAAAATATTAACCTGATCGACAAACATTTATTTCCCCTCCTTTATGTGAAACGTAGTCATCTCTACGTTCTGTTCGTACACATCGGCTGACGTGAGCACGTCTTCCGGGACTTCTCCCGTGACGCGAACCATCAGTCCGTCCGTGAACGTCACATGAATCGGCCCGTCCGTGTCTTTCAACAAGCGGACAAGCATCTCTGCCACTCGCGCATCATCGATGGCGAGTTGGTCGGTCGAAATCGTATACGTCATCCGTCCTTCCCAATTCGCTTGAATCACGACAAGGCTCGTCTGTGGCACGTTCAAACGAACGAGCGCACTCTCCTCGTCGGCCTGTTTCCGATAGCGTTCGTAAAGTTCCTCGAGCTTATTCGGATCGAGTGCCGCATAGAGCGAGATCAATTGAAGCCGATTCATCCATTCGTGACGGACGGTCGATAAGAGCTCGAGTGTCTGTTCTGAATCCATTTGATCCTCTCCTAGAAAAAAAGACTCTAACCAAAAAAGTGGCTAGAGTCTTCTGCGTCGTTCAACTTACGCGACTGGGTAAACGCTCACTTGTTTCTTGTCGCGACCAAGACGCTCATAGCGTACTACGCCGTCAACTTTCGCAAACAAAGTGTCGTCGCCACCACGGCCAACGTTTTCACCTGGGTGAATCTTTGTACCGCGTTGGCGGTAAAGGATTGATCCAGCTGAAACTGTTTGTCCGTCAGCGCGTTTTGCACCGAGACGTTTCGAAATTGAGTCACGACCGT
Source organism: Exiguobacterium sp. USCH10 (assembly GCF_037619445.1). Taxonomy (GTDB): domain Bacteria; phylum Bacillota; class Bacilli; order Exiguobacteriales; family Exiguobacteriaceae; genus Exiguobacterium; species Exiguobacterium aestuarii_A. Next base: position 398,798 of record NZ_JAQPZO010000001.1, read on the forward strand.
TTTTAGTCGAACCAACTCCCTTTTTCGAAGCGAAGAACTGAAGGTTCAATTGTAACATGAGGTCCACCTCCTATTGTTCAATTTGGATATATTCACCGTAGCTTTGGGCGACCGTGTCTAACTGCACGAGCATCCCTTCTAATAACAGTTGGGTGCGTTCCATATCCTGCGGTGATAAGTCAGGATACGTCTCGACATAAAAGTAACCACCCTCTGTTTGATCTGCCATTTCTACAAGAAGCGATTGACCCGCAAGCGTTTCGACGGCGTTATAGGCACCAAATATGATGGCTGAAACACCGGCGCACACCAAGTCAGAACCAGGTTCTGCAAAGTTGGCATGACCAGTCACTTCGACGGAGCGAATCGAGTTCGCCTCGTCTCGTCTTACCTTGACCCGAATCATAGCTTACGCTTCGATTTTCTCGATGCGAACTTTCGTGTAAGGCTGACGGTGACCTTGCTTACGACGGTAGTTTTTCTTAGCTTTCATTTTGAAGACAGTGATCTTCTTAGCGCGGCCGTGTTTTACCACAGTACCGACAACTTTAGCGCCTTCTACGAGTGGAGCGCCGACTTTAACATCGTCACCACCAACGAAAAGAACCTCACCGAATTCTACAGTACCTTCGACATCAGCATCGAGTTTTTCGATGTAGATCTCTTGACCTGCTTCAACTTTGATTTGCTTACCACCAGTTTTGATGATTGCGTACATATACGTGCACCTCCTTGTTAAACTCAGACTCGCCATCCTGGGCAGGGCAAATACCTTTAAAACCCGTTCTGTGCGGTTGTAGCCATTTGGGTGCTTCCAAACGAACTAACGTTATAGATAATACCACTCTCAATTATTCATTGTCAACGGCGAGATAAGAAATTCTGACATTCTGCGGACGTCCCGTAAAAGGCGAACTCCGGCTCCCCTTCGACGAGGTGTACGTCAATGTTAAATTCATGCCAGGAAGCGGCATGCCACTTCTTAGGTAGTGAGAGCACGACCGCCTCGTATTGCCCACTCAGATCAAGGAGCGCGCGTTCAAACTGCGAGAAGACGGCCAGTTTCGACGGCTTGCCTCCATATGTCATCCGGTCTTGGATCGAGCGTCCGGTCCGTTCTCGTGACAATTCGAATAACCCCATCCGTGTAAAGCCGTACACTTCTACCCGTCGTGGGTCACGTGCTCCGAGCTCTTTCATCTTTTTCAGGAGACGGGTCTGACCATCTTTCGAGCCGCGTAGGAAGTCGATGACAATCATGCCGCCGATGTTACGTAAGCGCAACTGCTCCATGATCGTATAGAGCGCCGCTTCATTGATTGTGTCGGCCGCGCGCCCCTTGTCTTTGACGGCGACGTTCTTTCCACTGTTGACGTCGATGACGGTCATCGTCTCGACTTGTTCGATCAAGACGAACGCCCCGCCATCTAACCAGACGGCACGACTCTCGAGCTTTTCAATCGCCTCGTCGAGACGCTTCGCCTCAGGGATTCGACCTTTGCCGATGTGACGTTTCACGGGAACGTCCAGGCGTTCAACGCGAGCTTGTCCTTCCTTGTCGTTCAAGAGGACCGACTCGACCGCATGACGCCGCACGAAATGTTCACAGAGTAGTTCGTCTTGCCCGTACCGCTGTTCGATTACAGCTTTCGCACGATCTCGGAGCAAGTCGAGTTCTTCTTGTAAGGCGTCTGGTGCCACTTGTCCGGCCTCCGTCCGAAACAGGACCCCTTCCTCTTCTGTAAGGGCAACCGACTTCGAGAGACGGTCCTGCGTGACGAGGTCGAGCTTCCGACTGAACAGTTTACGACGACCGTACGGGAAGTAGACGAGATAGCGTCCACCGAACCGAATGTTTTCGGTCACTTTATGATGCTTGCCGTTGATGCCTTCTTTCGTCACTTGCACGAGTCGTTTTTCCCCGACGACAGCCGCTTGTCCGATGGCAGGCACGTCCGGATACGAGGCCAGTGCGCGAAGCGTCTCCGCAATCGGTAAAAAGAACGTCGTCTCCCCGTCCGTCAAAAAAGCCGCGCCGAGTGACGGGTGGATCCGTTCAATCGCAGCCTCGACAATCGTACCGACCGATAATTGGTCGACGAAGCGTTCTTCGACCTCGAGTAACCGTTCCCCGTCTACGAGCATCGCCCGTTCAATGGAAGGTGTTCGTTCGTAGATTAACTTCATGTGCACCTCTCCTTTCGACAGAAAAAGGCAACTTTCGTTGCCTTTACGCTTTTTTCATTCCAAATTTCATCATGAGTCGTGCCCAGAAGCCGACCGGCGCCGTCTCTGTCTGAATCGACATGAGCGGGACCGATTCGCCGAGGATGCGACGTGTGATGTTGCGGTACGCTTGTCCGGCATTGTTGTCCGGGTTCATCGTGACCGGCACACCGCGGTTCGCAGCGGCAATGACTTCCTCATCATCGATGACGACACCAAGGAGGTCGATCGACAAGATGCGCATGATGTCATCGATATCGAGCATATCGCCCGATTCGACGAGGTGATTTTTCACCCGGTTGACGACGAGCTTCGGTGCTTCGATGTGACTCGCTTGCTCGAGCATCCCGATGATGCGGTCCGCATCTTGTACGGCTGCCTTCTCAGGCGTCGTGACGACAATCGCCTCGTCCGCTCCGGCAATCGCGTTCATAAACCCTTGCTCGATCCCTGCAGGACAGTCGATCAAGACGAAGTCATATTCCGTCTTCAATTGGTCGACAATCTCTTTCACTTGCTCAGGATTGACCGACGTCTTGTCTTTCGACTGTGCGGCCGGAAGTAAGTACATCTCTTCAAACCGCTTGTCGCGAACGAGCGCCTGATTCAACTTACATTGTCCCGTGATGACATCGACGAGGTTATAAATGCTCCGGTTGTCGAGTCCGAGAATGATATCGAGGTTACGCAACCCGATATCCGTATCGACGAGACAGACCGAGTGTCCAGACAAGGCGAGCCCCGTCCCGATGTTGGCGGTCGTCGTCGTTTTCCCGACGCCCCCTTTTCCTGATGTCACGACGATGGCTCTGCCGTTTTTCACTTCTTTTTCTGTATGTACAGGCTCCACTACTTGCTCCATTCCACTCACCCTCTCTGTAATTCCATTGCATATGCGTCTTTCAGACCGGTCATGACGTGGCGGAGACGTGTCATCTCGATCCCGTCATTCGTCTGATACGCACAACCCATCTCAATCTCAGGAAGTTCTTCCTCATCGTCGGACGTGAGAACATGTTCGCCGATTGCCAAAAACTTCGGATGGAGGAGGCTCGCGGTAATGACCGCTTCTTCCCATCCTTCGACACCCGCACGCACATTTCCTCGTATCGTGCCCAAACAATAAATACTTCCTGTCGCCCGGACCTCAGAACCAGGGTTGATGTCCCCAATCACAAGCACCGAGCCATCAAACGCGAGGACCTGTCCACTGCGAATCGTCCCGCTATGATAGTGGAACGTCTTTCTGCCGTACGTCGCTTTCGCTTCTTCCGTCAACATGACATCGCTCGACAAGTCTTCAATATAAAAAACGCCATGACGAGCGACGACCTCACGAATTTGACGTGTCAGCTCCTCGTCAAGATAACGAGTACCCGCGTGCAACTTCAGGGCAATCTTACCGGACGGCGGCTCCATTTCTTGTAATGTCGCTTCAAAGTCCGTAAGCACCTCGTCGATGCCACTCTTCGGATTGAAGTGGATGGCAATTCCGTTGCGATGTCCTTTAATCGTAATGTGTCGTTTACGCTCCATCATGGCTACCCTCTTTTCACAACAGGTCGGATCGTCACATACCGCATCATCGGATAATAAAGAATCACGATGGCGATGGCATTGACGAGCACGGTCCCTGGAATCTGTTCAATCAATAGTGTTTGAATCGTCATCAACGTCCCACCGATCGCTGCCATGATCCCGTATATCGCAACTGTGAATACGACAATCATGAACGTGAAGGTGATGGTAACGGAGAAGAAGTTCTCACCTATATATTTTAACACGAAGCTGGCTAAGAGAGGAATGAGTGAAAAAGTAAATACATAAATTCCGAGCAAGTCGGTGTAGACGATATCATACAGCAACCCGAATACAAGACCGAACCCGAGCGCCGTCTCCCATCGACCGTACAGACTGACGAACATCAGTCCGATTAGCGTCAATAAAAGATACGGCGTGGCATAGTGCCACGAGAAAATCGATGCCCATGTTCCTTCAATAAGAAAAAGGAGGAACAGGGCGATGAACACTTTCATGTTACTCACCCGCTGCTCCTCCTTCCTCGGGACCCGTTAGAAACGGTTCGTCTAGTGTCCGATCAATCACGTACATTTGTGAAAACTCATTGAAGTCGGCCTCCGGTTTGATCCGGGCGACTTGAGAGACGCCATATTCGTCCGTCTCGATCGACTCGATCGTACCGATGACGAGTCCGGCCGGGTAACGTCCTCCGAGTCCAGAGGTCGATACAATTTCTCCTTCTTTCAGCTTGACGCTATTCGATACTTTCGTGAAGAACAATTCGTTCGTCTCCGTATCGAAGCCGTCAATCGTCCCATACGTCGCTTTGCCGTCCGCATCTTTGACGACAGCCGAGACGTTGTTCGTCCGGTTGTTGTCGCTGAGCAGTTGCACTTGTGACGTATAGGCACTCGTTTGAATGACACGACCGACCATCCCGCTCGCCGCGGTCACGGCCATGCCTTTCTCAACGCCGCTTTCAGAACCGACGTTGATAGTGACGTAGCGTTGCCAATCGTTCGGTGTCCGACCGATGACCTCCGCCGGAATGAGGTCGAAGTCGCGTAACGACTCGTCTTTCGCTTCGACCATTTTCCGAAGCTCCTCATTCTCACGGCGCAAATCATCTGCCTCAACCGATACCTCGGCATACTTCGCCAAATGTTCTTTCAGTTGACGGTTCTCTTCGTAGATGTCGCGGACGTCCGAGATGGATGAGACGGTCGAGTCCATCCATCCGATTGGTACCGCGAACACTCGCTGGAACGTGCCGACCACATCACGCGTGACGTCTTGGTACCAGGCTGATTCCGATCGTCCTCGAATCGAAACCCCTAAAATGACGAAAAACAAGATCAGTACAATTAGCGTGATGATGAGCTTTTTATTACGTACGAATCGGCTCATCGTGTCTCACCTCTCATCGACGTGACGAGATGCCTGATTTCGAACGGAGGACGTCCATCATTTCAAGAGATTTTCCTGTACCGACTGCTACACAGTCGAGTGGCTCATCCGCAACGAGTGTCGGGATGTGCGTCTCGTCTGAGATGACGTCGTCCAAGTTTTTGAGGAGCGCGCCGCCGCCAGTCAAGACGATTCCACGGTCCATCACGTCAGCCGCGAGTTCTGGTGGTGTTTGTTCGAGCGTCTGCTTGACACCTGCCAAGATCGCTTCGACTGTATCTGAGAGTGCTTCGCATACTTCGGTAGATGACACTTCGATTTGTTTCGGAAGTCCTGTCACGAGGTCGCGACCACGGATTTCCATCTTCTCCGCCTCGTTCGATGCGTCGATGCGCGCCGAACCGACTTCCATTTTGAGCGTCTCGGCCGTACGTTCCCCGATCATGAGGTTGTACTTGTTTTTGATGTAACGAATAATGGCATCATCCATTTCGTCACCACCGACACGAATCGATTGGCTTGTCACGATGCCGCCGAGTGAGATCACTGCGACTTCGGTCGTACCGCCACCGATATCCACGACCATCGAGCCAGTCGGTTCCCAAACTGGGAGACCTGCGCCGATTGCTGCCGCGAACGGTTCTTCGATTGTATAAGCTTCACGAGCGCCTGCTTGTTTTGCCGCATCTTCAACAGCACGTTTTTCAACAGACGTGATACCACTTGGCACACAAATCATGACGTTCGTCTTCGATGAGAACAAACCGCCTTTTGATTTTTGAGCTTGCTCCATGAAGTATTTGATCATCGTTGCTGTCGTTTCAAAGTCAGCGATAACGCCGTCTTTCATCGGACGACGAGCAGAGACGTTCCCTGGTGTACGTCCAATCATATCTTTGGCCTGGTTACCAACGGCCTCAATTCTACCTGTATCTGTGCGGAACGCCACAACGGACGGTTCACGAACAACAATTCCTTGACCCTTTACGTAAACGAGCGTGTTAGCCGTTCCAAGGTCGATTCCGATTTCTCGGTTAAAACTACGAAACATAGGTGTTGCTCCTCTCTTCGTTACACTATTTTTTATTATAACGGAAAAATCATGTTTGAAAACGTTCATTCGATTACAGGTTATTTACAATAACCGCATCTCAGTCCTGTCTCACCGTCTACTAGTTTGCCTTCTTTTGAGGAAAAAGGCAAATCAAAAAAGCAGACGCGAGTGGGCGTCTGCCTAAGAGAGAACGGTTACAAACCAGGTTGGAGCGGAAGCAGTAACATCGCGCCGTAAAAGAAGACTGAGAAGATCAGGACCGGTCGAAAGAAGCGGGACGGCTTCAAGCGCGTCGCTCCGGCTAAAAAGCTCGTCGTCGTCATGACGAATATGTAGATCCCAACGTACATGAGTAGCAAGCGGACGGGCACCGTCCAAATGCCAAGTTGGTCGAGTTCGTTGAAAGTGAACACAACCAGACCAAGATAGGCGATGAGTGATAGAATGCCTACCCCGACACCGACGAGCGGTGAGACGCGATTGAGCCAGTGGCCCTCGTCAAACCGAAGAAAGAGCGCCGTACTCACAAATAAAAATAGGACGAATAGGACGAGCGAGAAGATGGTTGTGTCTAGATGGACGTAGCTCACGAGGAGCGAGACGCCGATCATGAACAACCAGATGATTTTTTCCATGTTGAACACCTCATCTGATATCTTACCAAAGTCCGTGATTCAATTGGAGGAAATTGTATATTCCTTTTTCTTAGTCATAGTTTCTTTAATATATGCAAGATAGTTTGTTGCAAGGAGATGTAGAGACCGTTTTCGTTTAATCGGATGTATAACACTCGCATTTCATTCGTTCATTTGACGAGCTTGATGTTTATCATTAACTCCATAAAAAACCATTGATAGACCGATAATCATACAAATTAGACCCCCAAGCCCCGTTGTGATGATTAAAGACTGTTCAGGATAAAACTCTTTACTCAGAGTCAGGAATATAAAAAATATCCATCCTACAAGATTAATCATATGTCTTTTTGACAAGCCAGCTCCTCCTTATCAACCAAAGGGTTCATAAGGATTATTCAATCATTGTCTTGACCATGATTTCTACCTGACATTTCTTTTTAAAAGGTCAGTTATACCTGTTTCCTGAACTGTTTTCATTTTATCCACTTCATCATTTCCGATAGCAATTTCTATAAAAATAGAACGAAACAAAAAAAGCAGACATCACAATGCCTGCTTCCCATTTCTCACCCATTCATATATCCCCGCTGCTTCATGCTGACGTAATGGTCTTCCCCGATGTGAACTGAACCAAAATCAATAGTTTGGTTATGCAACCTGTAGAACCAGGGTTCGGTATTCGACCGGACCCAGGTTTTTTAGTCGTTTCTTGATGCGACGATGGGTATAGTAATCGTTGTAGCGCACGAATTCTCGTTTGAAGTGGGCCATGTCCTCGAATTTCTTGAGGTAAAGGAGCTCGGACTCGAGCACGGCGAAGAAGCTCTCGATGACCGCGTTGTCGAGACAGTTGCCTTTTCGGGACATACTCTGGGTGATCCCGTGCTCGCGCAGCTTCGACGCAAACGTGCGGAATTGGTATTGTCAGTCCTGGTCAATCTCGTATCATTGATGAGTTTCTGGAGGGTCTGGTTGAACATTTCGTCGAAGAACGGATACTTCGGACTATCGGACATCGTAAAGGTGATGATTTCACGATTTGCCAGATCCATCATCGGTGAGAGATAGAACTTCTCCCCGAAAAGACGGAACTCCTTGACGTCGGTCACCCACTTCTGGTTCCGACCCATTGCCTGGAAATCTCGTTCGAGGAGGTTCGGTGCAATCGTTCCGACCTCTACTTTGTAGGACCGATTTTTCTTCATGCGGACGAGGCATTTGAGACCGAGCCCGTCCATGAGACGTAAGACGGTTTTCGGGTTCTTGGCGCTCGAGAAGCGCATGGATGCATCAATCCTTCGTGTTCATGGAATAGGGGCCGGATCGCTTCCTTCACGTCCGCGTACTTGTCCCCGGCCGTCAGGCGCGTCCGCCAATAGTAAAGTAGACGCTCCGAGCCATATCGAGCACCTGAAAAAGGCCCGGCACAGGATAGGTCGTCCGTAGCTCATCGATAACTTGCGCCTTGATCCGGTTCGTCGCGTTTCCTCTTTTTGAACCAAGGCTTTCAATTTTTTAACCTTGCGTTCTCCATCTCGAGGAACTCGACCCGTTCTTTGAGCCTCTCGAACTCCGTCATCTCTTTCGTTTCCTGTTTCATCTTTCTTGGCATCGGGGCACGTCTTTTCGGCTTGGCGGTCAGCCCCCTCGGGTCCCTCCTGCTTGTACGTGGATCGCCAACAGGAAATCATCCCGGGAGAGGAGAGTCTGCACTTGAGGGTCGCGTCTATCAAGGACAGCGCATTTTCCGTCATGTCGTTTAGTACCCTAAGTTTAAACGTCTGTGAGTGGGCTGTATAGCATGGATTGAAAATCGTCTCGCCCCAGCGTTCATAAAGGCCTGCCCAATATAGTTTTTTTAAGTCTTCGTAAATTTGACCCTAAAAACACCCCATAATAGTTGGATTTTTATGTCCAATTTTTATGGGGCAGTTCAGTTGAAGATAGTTATTGTTATCCGAAAATTTGAAACAATAAAGCTACTACAGACACAAGCCCAGCCCCTGCAGCAATATAAACACCTGAGCGAGTATGCTTCAAGTTAGAAGAATTTCTAATTTCTTCTGAAATGATAACTTTAACATCATTAGTTGTTAACCCCTGATTTTTCAGCTCAGTCATTTGACTTATAGTGGCAGTCTGCATGATATTTATTTTTTCGTTTATTCTGGCTTCCATTTTATCAATTGCGCTTAAAACTTCATTCATAGAATTATCAATCTTGGACTCGAGACGTTGCTCTGTATTTTTTAATTTCAAATCTGTAATTTCTTGGTGTTTTTCGAGTTCCATTTCTAAACGATCAATTCGCTTATCTACCATATTTGTATCACTTCCTTCTCTTAAAGGGTGATTAGATTCAATTCTACTATTACTTGAAGGTTTTTTTGATAAATTTCTAACAGAGCTATTTATTAAAAGTTGTTGTAGATTAATATTACCACTATATGATGACGTTGAGTCATATTCTGTTTCTTCGAGAGTGTAAATCTCTTCGTTTTCAGTAAACTCACTAGCTTGATCTTGATTGTTATAAAATTCATTATAATTTTTATTTTTATCAATGGAGAAAACATTATTTCGTTGTGCTCCCATTTAATCTTCCTCCACTATAACTAGCATCTTAGCTGCCAGTGCGCTGAAAGTAACGCTATTATCAACAGGTTTTTCCTCTTCACTCAAGTTTTCATTAATCATATTAATTAAATCTGAGTCTGTAAAAATAGCTTCAATTCTTAAAGATATTATTGTATCTAACTCAAAGTTTAAGTCTGTCACTTCTCCCATCAAGTTAAATGCAGTTACAGCCTGATCTGTAAAATCCACAGGTATTAAAGAAGAAAATATTCGTTTTTGACTTCCCTCTTGCTTCATTTTTGCAAAAAGACTAAATTTAATTTCACTTGCGGATGTCAATATTTTTCCCATTACCCCAAAAGAAAAAGAAATTTTAAAGTCTTCATTCTTCTGCTGAACAGTCTGGACTTCAGGCACAATATATTCAATTTCGTTTGCATCGTTACCCACTTTCAAAATAGGAACAGTAGAAAGAGACCCATGCATAACTTCAAATCTTGAGTCTCCATATAGATTTTCTAACGCATCTCTAATAACTTGTGCTCTGTTCATTTATAATTCTCCCTTTACTTCAAGCTGGATTATCACTAGTCAATCAGATTCTCCAAAGTTGCTAAACTAACTACTGAGCATCTTAGACTATTATATCAGTTTGAAAAGATAATTTTTTAACATCTAATTATAACTTACCGTATCGATTTTCCAGATTATCTAATGCTATTTCAAATGCATGTTCGTCAATAATCTTATTTTCTTTAAGTTGATTTAATGAGTGGAATAACCTCACAGGGTATGGTTCTGTCAAATCATCAGTATGATAATCTGTAACATCATCATCTATCTCATCAACCAATGAATAATACTTTGTCTTTAACATTGAGTAAAAATTATTTTCTTTCAATAATTCTAATTCATCAATAGTAAATCCTAAAATAATCCGTTCATTGTTATATGCAATTGCTAACTTTCGCCTTTTACCTTCTGCATGTACCCAAGGATTTTTATTTCTCCCCCTGCTAAAAGTCTTTGACGAAGTAAAAAGACCTATTTTTGCCTTCTTAGACCGAAGTAGTTCAACTAAATCTGCAACTTCTCTTACACTAACAGCCTTTTTATGATTTTTTGATTCTCCTATCATACGAGTTCCTACACATTCAGACACAAAGTCTGGTGATATTCCATCAATAAATCGAATTACATGATCGATTTGATTATCACCTTTCCTCAAATTTTCTTCGACAAATGCTATTTGAAATCTGCCATAAACATATGTCATTAAATTTTCCAAAGCATCACCTTTTTGTTTTTTACTACCTTTTTCTAAAGTCGTTCTGACTTTATCAATCAGTTTTTGATAATAATCATGTTCTTCTTCTGTTATAGGAGTCCAAAACTCATCGTCTTTTTTCCTGGCTATGATTTCTTTTGCAGAAACTGTATCATTCCTCATACTTTATACCTCAAAGTAGTTTGATCAGATTCCACTTTATCTATCTTTACGAAGACTGCTCTTATGTCTTGTGTATCTAAATGTGCATCACAATAAAAACATAAGAATTTTTGAGAACTAATAAAGTCTCTGACCTCTTTCGTACTTTTGAACTCAAAAGTATGAATTAAATCGGGATCTTCATTTGTACAAAAAACTATATACCTGATTTCTATAAATAGTTCTTCGGATAATTCGTAAAGGATATCAATTAAATCATTGTAACGTATACGTGTAACACGAGAGAGATATCCTGGAGAAGCAGTAGCTTCATGCCTTAACATCGTCAATTCGTCGCTCAAGATTATCAGATTCTGAGTAGGAATAGATAGATTCAATTTCATGTTTATATCTATTAAGCTTTCGTAAAACATCATCTATTACCTCCTTTTCAGTACCTGAAGTTGTATATTTTTTAAGCGAAAAATATTTATCTGATTTTTTCACGATATAAGGATACTGTTTTTTTTCAACAAAATGGACAATTCCAATATTAAAAAGTTCAGCATGCTCAGACATCTTTTGAATGATATCTTTTGATTCGGCATAACTAAATGCTTTACCTCTAGAATTTGCCTTATATTGCGTAGCCCCTCTATCTGATTGTTGAAGGAAAACATGAAATTTAATGTTTGTCTCGATACGATCATGAATGTCAACTAATTCACTTTCATATATATTCTTAATACCCGATTTAATTCTTAATAAAGAATCTTCTTTTTTAATATCAGAATCAAAAAATGAAACTTTTTCAATTATTTCATCCATACAATTATTTAGAAAACTATTTACCTTTAAATTAATTAAAGGGTTATTATGAGCAAAGTATTCTGAAGAAATTCGAGAAAGAGCTTCGTGTAACCATTCAGGATTTTTATATGTAAACTTTAAAATATTATCAGTAAAATATTTCATGAAAAGCCATGCTAATTCGTCTAATTCTCTCTTTTTAGGCATTGTACATATCGAAAAAAGACCTGATGTAGGGTGCATGTACAGATTGACTGTCTTCAGACCAAAGTCTACAACTATATATGCAAGATAAATATGCTTTTTGAACTCTAAAGAATCTTGATTCTTTTTATTATGAATTTTAGCTGGTGCAGCTAACGAATATAACAATTGTTCTGGGTTTAAATTTTTTTTTACATTCACTAAAGTTATGTCAGTCAATGTTTTAGGATTTAACTCATAAATAGGCACTACATTCTGTTGTGTAGCCTCGTATAATTCATCGACAGTAGTATGACTCAAAAAGTCATTTTCTTCAGCTTCATAAATAAAGATTGAATTATTACCCTCTAGCTCCACATGACATAGCCACTCTATAAAAGTTTCAAATGGAATAGAACCAAACATTACCCCATGAAGAATTTCTTTTCTAGATTCCTCTGACTTTCTTTTTTTGCTGATATTAAATTCAGATTGCAAAACCTTCATCCAAGAGTTATTGGCTCTTTCCAAAATCTTATCAATGTTTAACAAATATTCATCTGATAAAGAAAAGTATCCCATACCTTAATTACACACTCCTTTTTGCCTGCCAATCACCAATTAAAAATTTCCTCGTTTTAGATTATGTATGTTATCTTATCCCATAAAAAGGTTTTGGTGTACAAATAAATGAAATTTTATGTATTTTCAGGATGATAGGAACTATTGTTCTTATTTTTTGTTGGAATATAGTTAAATCAGGAGGCGGTTTGTATGATTCAAAAGAGAGTAGGACTTTGCATCAGTGTTTCTACTGAAGAACAAAACATTGAAGGCTACTCTATATCAGATCAACGTAAACGATTGAAAGCTCTTTGCGTAGCGCAGAGTTGGAAGACAATCAAATTTTACGTGGATGAAGGAATTTCCAGACATTCCACTGAGTTACCAGAATTAAACAAAATTACAAAAAATTTTCATTGATGCGCTACTGGTCTATCTATTAGGTTGTCTTGCTTGAAGTGTGTGTGGTTTACACCATCTCTTCAACTTTCTCAAAAAATACAATCGCTAATTCTGTTCATCCATAGAAGTGTATGGTACATCGAACACCATGTGTTATATATTCATCACAATTATAACTGCGATAGCTGAAGTGGAATCTTCCAAATTTAAGTGTACGGGTCTGGATCGATCAGCTTGAAAAACGCGTCAAGGTGACTGAATCCATTCCTGCTATTAACGGCTTCAGGAAGAATGATCAAAAACCTCTATAAGTACATCTAGAAGAAATTGAGGCATCAAAACTTGTGATGCATAAAATTAAAAAATATTATAGCTTCCGCTAACTATCAATGAATGTGCAGAATATCTCTAGTAAGCAGGAAAGAAATCTATAAAGGAGCCTATGAAGAATCATGACCAAAGCAGATTTTATGTAGCTACAAAATCTCATCTTTGAAGAATAACAAATTGTAACACCAAACAAATAAAAAGCAGACATCCCGATGCCTGCTTTCCACTTCTCACCCATTCATATATCCCCGCTGCTTCATGCTGACGTAATGGTCTTCCCCGATGATGACGTGGTCGAGACACGCGATGCCGACGATGTTCCCTGCTTCAACCAACCGCTCGGACACCTCGATGTCTTCCCGACTCGGCGTCGCGTCCCCGCTCGGATGATTGTGCACGGCGATAAAGCACGCTGCTGATAACTTGAGCGCTTCACGGAACACGTCGCGCGGATGCACGATCGATGAATTGAGCCCACCGACAAAGAGCGTCTTCCGGGCAATCAGTTGATTTTTCGTGTTGAGATATAGACAGACGAAATGCTCCTGATTCAGTAGCCGCAACTCGTCTCGCAACAATTCATACGCATCTTGCGGCGACCGAATCGTCGGCATACTCGCTTTCGGCTCTTCGACGTATCGAATCCCAATCGTAAATGCGGCCAGGAGTTGCTCTGCTTTCTTCTTCGTCATTCCTTCGATTTTGCACAAGTCATGGACGGATGCCTGTGACAGCGCCCGTAACGTCGGATACACGTCCGAGATACGGCGTGCCGTCTCCATCGGGTCCGGTCCCCGTCCTCCAATTTGAAGCAATCTCGCGATGGCGGTCTCTACACTACGGTCAATCACCATGGTCATTCCTTCACCTACTTTCAAGGCATTCACAGGAAGCGAGGCGTCACCCCATGCCGGTCGAGCGTCTTGACGAGCGGATGAATCGGTAAGCCGACGACGTTATAAAAATCACCTTCGATTTTCTCAACGAAAAGTCCACCCGACCCTTGGATGCCATATGCTCCCGCCTTGTCGTATGGTTCTGAGGAATCAAGGTAATCTTCCATCCAACTCTCCGGAATCACATCGAATGTCACATGCGTCGTCGTGACGAACAAGTCCTGCGTCGCACCGATGATACTCACGCCCGTGAGCACTTCATGGGTCGAGCCGGACAAGCGTTCGAGCATGTGTTTCGCATCCTCTCGGTCCGCCGGTTTCTCCAAGATGACGCCGTCTAAGACGACGACCGTATCCGCGCCGATCACTATAGCATCTCGATGATTCCGTGCGACATCCATCGCTTTCTCACGGGCAAGACGGGCAACGTAATCACTCGGGGACTCCTTGCCGTCCGTTCCTTCCATCACGTTCGATGGGATGACTTCATGCTCGATTCCCGCTTTACGCAGTAGCTCCGTACGTCGTGGTGACATCGAGGCGAGAATGACACGCTTCTGTGTTGACTTCATTGTATCGACTCCTTCTCTTCTTCTGAAACGGGCTTCCTTGCCGTTTCACACTTCTCTGTTGATTGTAGGCAACGCGCGTCGTAAATACAATCACTCGGGTCGAAAAAAACGCCCCTTCATTTTTTGAAGGGACGTATCGATTCATGGTGTCGTATAGTCGTAAACCGGGATATCCTTCTGTTCGAAAGCTGGTTCCGGGATGTAACGATCTGGAACGAGTTGATCGAGGTCCGGGCGATAGAAAGCATCCAGCTCGACCGTAAAATCAAGCTCCTGTACTTCTTCGACTGTATTCGGTCCTGTCTCGGCTGGTCCCGTGAATTGAATCGTTCGCAACACATGGATGCGGTTCATCGACTCAATCGATTCCAAGAACGAGACGAGGGCATCATACGTTTCGGCTTGAAGGGTCACGGTCGAACGAATTGTCGAGGCGTTGACCGGTGCGACGTCTGTCGGTTCAGCCGGTTCATTCGTCTCACTGACATCAGCCGGATTGAACGGCTCGACTGTCTCAGGTACTTCCGACTCAGCTACTAGCCCATCGGCGAACGCGATACTTGTGACATCAACGCCAGCTAATAAACTTGCCTGTGACAACGCCTCGACGACCGTATCGAGTGCGGGTGCCGTCGGAACGCGTGTCTGTAGCGTTTGTGAGTCTGCCACGTCAACGGCTTTCCCTTCCTGACGCAACAGTTCTAGCTTCGTCCGTTCGAGCGAGAGGTCACGTTCGAGCGCCTCGACTTCTCCTTGTTTGATGAAGTACGTATAGCCGAAGTAAGCCGGTGCTACGACGGCTGCGAGCAGGCAAATCGCAAATAACGCATAAATTGTCGAACGTTTCATTGACTCACCACCTCCGCATCTGCTTCCTCTTCTTCAGTCAATTCTTCCTCCACGTCTTGGAACATGAACGTGAACTCTCCGATATAGCGTGGAAGCGGGTCTTCTTCGAATGAATTTTCCTCTTCTTCCTCTTCTGCCGCCTTCAATTCGGTCGTCACGCCGAGAAGCTTCACGTCAAGGAAGCGTTCATCGGTCATGAGCGAACGTTGGAAGGCGTTCAAATCCTCGAGCGTTTCAAATTGTGTCCGTACGCTCATAATCGAGCCGTCCGCGTAGTTATACGTCAACACGTAACCCGTCGGAGGCAATTGTTCAGTCAACGCCCGTAGTGCCGGCACCGCATCTTTCTCCATGTCCGTCAACGCTGTCACGGTCTGGTCGAGCGAGAGCACTTGTTGTGCTTTCGAGTTCACCTGTTCGCTTTGATAGATCTCGACAAGTTGGAGTTCCTCTTCAATACGTGCTTGTTCTGCTTCCAATTGCCCCACCTCGTAGTACAGATAACCGGCCGCGCCTCCTCCGAGGAGAAGTGCGACGAGTCCCGTCACGATTGGCCAACGGAGCGTCACATCGGTCGAGTTGATAAAGTTCGTATCCTGGTCCCGTTGAAGCGTCGCCATCCCGAGTAAAGGAAGCATCTGATGCGATAGCGGTGTCCCATGTGCAATCGCGAGCGGTTGTTCGACCCGTGTGACGGAGACGAGGGACTCGGATTGAATCATGTGAACAAGATCGTCTACTTCAGGAACCGTTCCCGAGACGTATAAGTGGTCGATGGCGCGACCATCCGTCCGTAGCGAGTAACGATAGAAATCGAGGAAACGGGCGAGTTCGTTCAACCAGTCATCCATCTGATTCGCTTTCATCTCATCCGTTCCATTGTATGTATACGTCACGACGCCGTCTTTCGTCCCGACTTGGTACGGAAGGTCTGACTCGATGGAACGAATGAAGCGAATCTGTCCTTCTTCTAACACCAACAATTGATGCGAGAATGGTGTCACGTGCCAAATGAGCGTCGACTGGAGCGAATCGATGTCTGATAAACGCATGACGCCGTTCGCGACTGCGACGGAGCGTGGCGTGATTTTCTTCAATGCGAGACCACGTTTTTTCATATACGAGCGCAGCGACTTCGTCAGTTCAATCGATACAGCATGAAGCATGACGTCCGTCTTGACCCCGTCTTCACCTAACACTTCATAATCGAACGACACATCGTCGAACGGTAAGATGATAGAACTACCGATTTCCATGAACAAATAGCCACGGATCTCATCCTTCGGAATCGTAGAAGGAATCTCGACTTTCCGGGACAACACTTCCGTCTCATCTAATGCGACCGCACACGTCATGCCACGACGGACTTTCAACTTGCGACAGAGTTCGTCGAAAGCGAGACTGAACGCCGTCTCGTCTAAGATTTTCCCTTCTCCGTACGCGTCTTTCGCTAACTGAACCGAGGCGCTTCGCTTGAACACACCTTGTTTGATGACGGCACCGTGGATGCTGAGCGCATCAAACGAAAAATAGGTGACCGTCCCTTTCTCTATCCCACGACTCATGATCGTTTTCCCCCTACATCAACTCAAAATACCAATCAAAAAAGCTTTCACTAAACCAAAACGTCAACATCGTCCCGAGCGCGATCGATGGCACGAACGGAATCGGTTGTTTTCGTCCAATTTTTTTTGAAGCAATCAAGCCCACTCCGACAACCGCTCCGATCAAGCTCGACAAGAACAACGCGACGAGCACATCCCGTGGACCGAGCACAAGGCCGATCATAGTAAACAATTTGACGTCCCCTGCCCCAAGTCCCCCTTTTGAGACGAAAAAGACAGTCGCTAAAAGAGAAAAACCGAGGAGCGCCCCAGCAAGCGGCGACCACCACGTAGCTCCTGCCACATAGGTAAGGACGAGTAATATCGGTGCCGTGACACGCAAGATGACGTTCGGTACGAGCATCGTCGATAAATCAGATACAGCGAGCGCCAACAACGTCGATAAGAAGGCGAACGCGAGAAGCGTCGTCATACTAAACCCGTAAAGTGTAAAGCTATAGCCATATCCGATGGCTCCGAGCAATTCAAAGATCGGATACGTCGGCGCGATCCGCTCGCCACACCCACAGCATCTCCCTCTGAGAGCGAGATAGCCGAAAATCGGGATGAGTTCCCACGGTGACAATTCGTGACCGCAAGACGGACAATGTGAGCGCGGTGTCACGATTGATTGTTGGCGTGGCACGCGGAGCCCGACGACGTTCGTGAACGACGTGATGACCGCCCCGAGGACGATGCTGTATAAGAATCCAATCAATTCGATCAAGGAAGGATCCTCCTTTTGTCAGTATATGCCAAAAATAGAAAACCGGCTAGGCTGAGCGAGTGCCCAGCGCCAGCCGGAAGTCTATTTATTTAAGTGTTGTTGTTTCGATACTATTTTCAGCTATAGGTTTAGCTGCTGTTCCTAAATCTTTTTTTCCATCTATGAACACTGAATATGTGTAAGACCCTTTTGCATCGCGACCAACTTTAACTAAACCTTTAGTATAAGGTGAGTCTCCATACGGATCCTTTGTTTCTTGCATATAAGTTGTAGCATCAACTTCGGGACTTGTTGCAGCTCCCGCAAGAATCAGAACTGTGTTATTAGCTACGTCATTTGAAGCAGTATACAATTTAGCTGCACTTACCATTTGTTTTGCATCAGATTTCAATGCATCTTCTTTTGAGTTCTCAATAATCCCACCAATCGCAACAACCGCGATGGCTGCGATAATTCCTAAAATAACAACGACGACGAGTAACTCGACGAGTGTGAGTCCACGCTCATCTTTTAATTGTTTGGCATCTTGCCAAATCATTTTCAATTTCTCTACCATGATTCATTCTCCCCTTTTGTGTGTTGTGCTGCATGTAAAATAGATTCATTACGAAAGACCTAAACTAAAAGTAGAACAATTTTACTATACCTTCTAAATATAGTATTGAAAAGGTATATTTTCAAAACTCTGCATATTTCGATTATTGATTTTGAATATCTCCATAGATTTGGAACATCGGAACGACAATGGAGATGACGATCACCCCAACGACACTCGCTAGGACAACGATGAGAAGTGGCTCGATGATCGACTTGAGTCGATCCGTCGTCGTCTCGACTTCCGTCTCATAAAACTCGGCGACTTCGTTTAACATCGAATCTAAATCTCCACTTTCTTCTCCGACCGCAATCATTTGCGTCATGAGCGGCGGGAAGTTCGAATTGCGCATGAGCGGCTCGTGGAGCGGAATCCCTTGTGCCATCATTTCCCGTGCTTCCGTCAATCCTTTTCGGATGACGCGGTTCGACACGATGCGTTCCGTGATTTCGATGGCCGTCAAAATCGGTACCGCCGCCTGTAAGAGAACGGCCAAGCTTCGCGTCAGTAGCGCGATTTGCGACTTCGTCACGATTGGTCCGAAAATCGGCATCTTGAGCAGCAAGCGATCGATGACGAATCGTTCCCGGTCCCGCTTCAGCATCCACGTGAACACAAGCACCCCGAATATGGCGATGGCGAGTAATAGCCACCAGAACGCCGCGATAAAGTCTGAAACAGCGACGACGATTCTCGTGATGAGCGGAAGCTCACCGCCGAGTTGACCGAAGATGCTCGCGAACGTCGGAACAACATTCACCATCAAGAAAGCGACAACGCCGATGGCGACAATCGAGACGACCAACGGATACGTCAGAGCGGAGATGACTTTCCGCTTCACATCATACTGTTTCTGGAGTTGGAGCCCAATCTGGTCGAGCGCCTCCTCCAAGTTACCGCTCGTCTCCCCGGCAAGTGCCATCGAACTGAAGAAGTTCGAAAAGACGCGTGGATGCTTCTTAATCGCCTCAGAATAAGCGATCCCTTCCTTTAAATCGTCCTCGACTTGACTGAGCGTCTTCTTCAAGACTTTCGACTCGGTCTGTACCCGCAAGATGGACGTCGCGCGGACGATCGGCACCCCCGCCCGAATGAGCGTCGCGAACTGCCTGACATACATGATCAGATGTTCGATCTTGACGCGTTCTGGTAGGATGTTGACCTCTTTGTTTAGTCCGGTCGACTCAAGTTCGGACAAGTCCGTCACGAGAATCGATTCTTGGCGTAACTTATCTTTTGCCTCCCGAAGCGAGACGGCCGTGATGCGACCTTTCTTACGCTTTCCATTCAGGAGCTTTCCTTCATACTGAAATATCGCCATCACTCATCACCTCATCTCTTCTGTCGGGACGGCGTTCGGATTGATGATCCCTTGCCGAACGAGCTGTTCAATCGCGGCATCCATCGACTGCATGCCATGCTGGCGACTCGTCTGAATGACGGTCGGAAGCTGGAACTCTTTTTCGTTTCGAATCAAGTTGGCGACAGCCGGGTTCCCTAACATGATCTCCATGGCGGCGACACGGCCTTTCGGCACGTCAATCCGCGGGAACAATCGTTGACTGACGACGCCGAGCAAGACGTTCGCGAGCTGCGTCCGGATTTGATCTTGCTGCTCAGCCGGAAACGCATCGATGATTCGGCTCACCGTCGACATCGCACTCGACGTGTGGAGCGTCGCCATGACAAGGTGTCCCGTTTCGGCAGCTGTCATCGCCGTCGAAATCGTTTCTAAGTCACGCATCTCCCCGAGCAAAATGACGTCCGGGTCTTGGCGCAAAGCGGCTCGTAGACCGCTCACGAACTTCATGACGTCCGAGCCGATTTCGCGTTGGTCGACGATGCTTTGATCGTGTGAATGCAAATACTCGATCGGATCTTCTAACGTGATGATTCGCTTCCGTTGCGTCCGGTTGATCTCGTGAATCATCGCCGCAAGTGTCGTCGATTTCCCAGAACCGGTCGGCCCCGTCACGAGGATGAGACCATGCGGCTTCTCAATCAGTCGCTTCAACACCGTCGGCAAGTTGAGTTCATTTAATGTCGGGATTTCCCCGGAAATCGAACGGAATGCGATCGCAATCGTACCCCGCTGATAGTAGGCGTTGACACGAAAGCGTGAGACACGCGGCACTCCGAACGAGAAGTCGAGATCACGCTCATGTTCGAGGCGTTCCCGCATGTCTTCCGTCATAATTTCTTTTAAGTATCCTTCAAGATGTTGAGGCAATACTTTCTCCTCACCCATCGTGATCAGACTCCCATCCACCCGGATGATTGGTGGAGAACCCGCCGTCAAATGAATGTCCGATGCGCGTCGCTCGACCGCATTCGTCAAGATGACTTCAATCGATTGATTAATCATAAGCACTCTCCGTAATGACCGTTCGTAATATTTCTTCCGTCGTCGTCAATCCGGCTGCAACTTTTTCTAGCCCGTCAGCTAATAAGAACGTCGCCCCTTGTGACTTCGCATATTCCACCATCTCAGACTCGGTCGCCTGGTTCATGATCATCCGTCGTAATCCCTCGTTGATTGGAATCACTTCATGGATGGCGAGACGCCCTCGGTATCCTGTCGAGTTGCATGAAGAACATCCTTTTCCACGAACAATTCGGTCGATGTGAATGCCTTCTGCTTCGAAGAGGCGTTGTTCACTTTTCGAGACCGGTTCTGCCTGACCACAGTCACGACAGACACGTCGTACGAGACGTTGCGCGACAAGCCCGGTCGTCGAAGCGGCGACGAGGAACGGTTCGACACCCATATCGACGAGACGGGTGATGGAACTGATGGCCGAGTTTGTATGTAGTGTCGAGAGGACGAGGTGTCCCGTAAGTGAGGCCCGAATGGCAATCTCGGCTGTTTCCGTGTCTCGAATCTCCCCGACCATGACGATGTTCGGGTCTTGTCGTAAAATCGAACGAAGACCAGATGCAAACGTCAAACCGACTTTGGAGTTGACCTGAACTTGGTTAATCCCATCGAGCTGATACTCGACTGGGTCTTCTACCGTAATGATGTTTTTCGTCTCGTCATTCAATTCTACTAGTGAGGCATAGAGAGTCGACGACTTTCCTGAGCCGGTCGGACCGGTGATGAGAATAATGCCGTTCGGACGTTTGAGCATTTCGCGATACGCTTGCTCGTTTCGTTCCCCGAATCCTAGTTTCGTCAAATCTGTCAGCCCTTGCGACGAGTCAAGCACTCGAATAACAATCTTCTCCCCGTACATCGTTGGGAGTGTCGACACACGGAAGTCATAGGCGCGATTGCGTAACGTATACTTGATCCGTCCGTCTTGCGGGAGACGACTTTCCGTGATGTCGAGGTTACTCATGACTTTAAGGCGCGTCAGCATGACACTTTGAATTTTCTTCGGATAAATCGTTTCCGTACGCAAATCTCCATCAATCCGAAACCGGACATGAAGTTGTTTTTCATGTGGGTCGAAATGGATATCCGAAGCTCGTTGATCGATTGCACTCAGGAAGATTTGGTTCACGAGGCGAATGATTGGGGCATCGTCGCGATTCATCGTTTCTTGTTGATCCATCTCCGGTGCATCTTCTTTTAAAATCTCGACGAGTGAATGATCCATCTCATAATAACGACTGATCGTCTTCCGAATTTGTTCACGTGTCGAAATGCCAATCTCGATATTCATCCCGGTCTGCAGACGGACATCATCGATTGCAATCAAATCGAGCGGGTCGGCCGTCGCGATATGAAGCGTGTTTCCGATTAACTGATATGGCATGACGTCATGTTTTTGTGCCAATGCTTTCGGCACGAGCTTCGTGACCGTCACGTTGATATCCTGTGCATACAGCTCGATAATCGGCACACGTAGTTGTTCATGAATCATTTGAATCAATTGCGTTTCGGTAATGTGGTTCAACCGAATGAGTGTATCCCCCAGCTTTTCACCTGGGCGTTTTTGTTCGAGCGCCTCATCGAGCTGACTCGTCGTAATGAGTCCCGCCTCGATGAGCATCTCGCCGAGTCTTCGTTTCGTTCGTCTCACGTTACTTCACCATCCTTTGAGGAGCCTCCTCTTGCTCGACTTCCCTCTCTTCGACGAAAGTACTGGCCGTCACTCCACCAATCAATATGACAACGAGTAGGAACCACGCCCACCATGCTTGCGTCAACGACTCCGTCACCATGTAGTAAATTCCTGCTGAAAGAAGTGCTGTCCAGACACTGATGAGTAATTTCGTTTCACGCTTCTTCATCGATGGGACAGACAAGGCGAATAACGTCAATGTGGCCAATACCCAAAAACCAAGTAAAATCATATAACCAATCATCCGACTGCCTCCTGATCTGCGGGGTCTTCTTCAAATACGGGCGGTTCTTCAAAGTTGTCATTTAGTTCATCGTCAAAAACCGGGTCTTCTTCCACCTCTTCATCAGGGAATGTTGGAATGACTGGTTCGACCGGTTCAGGTGGCGGAAGTGGGACCGAGCTCTTCGTCACGATTTCCGGTGTCGGGGCATAAAAATCAAATCCGAGCAATTCCATCGTTTCTCCTTCTTCCGTCACTTTGACACGGTACAACTTACCTGACTGGCCAGATTGTCCAGATTGTGTGACCGATGAGCTGCCTGACGGAAGTGACGAAGAGAAACGGACGACTTTTTGATAAGGAACCGAAGTCACTTCTTCCACTCGCGCCTCGTAAGCCGATTCAAACGGTTGACCAAGTAATTGTACGGTCACCGCATTCCCTTCATTTAAAACAAGAATGGCGTATGATGACTTCTCACGGTTTTGCACCGCAAAGTTCGAGCGGGCGTCCACTTTCGTGTCATATCCGAGTTCGACACCAGATGGAAGCGTCTCATGTGGCACACGTTCAAGAATGGCGAACGGCGTGGCAGCAAACATGCGATAGAACGAAGACCCGAGCGTCGTGAGCGCCTCAAAGTCTTCCCCGAACGATTTGAGACTAAAGATATCACCTGCTGCCATCTCGAATCCGTTCATTCGATCGAGCGTGGACTGCATCGCCGGAGTCGGGCTCACGGTAAACGAAGCGACGACTTCACTCTCCGCCGCGACTTGTTCCAATGCGACCGTTGACTCAAGCATCGATGCCGCTTCCATCAATGCCGGGGCAATCATCGTCATCGTCACAGGTTGACTTTCGAGATATGGTTCGACTTTTGACTCATCGATTGCGGTCAACAATGGATATTCGCCCTCATCTGTGATGGCATCGAGCGTGTTCGGTACATCGAACGTCACGACTTCTTTTCCGATTTCAATGACGGTCCCGTCCATCAGATTGACCGAAAACGGCATCGTGTTGAAATCTTTGATGGCGTTATCGAGACGAACGTCAGCCTCTTCCTTCGTCATCCCGGAAACATCGACGCCTGCGACTGTTGTTTCTGTATATGTAGTACTTGACTCGGCGGACGCATCTAAGTAATTGACGAGTCCGATGGTCGGTAGCGTCACGAGCATGACGAGTCCGATCAGAATGAAAAGATGCATCCCATACCGCTTCATGTAAAAATCCCCCTATGTTTCATATGTCTTCTATTCTATGTATCCGTTCAGTGTGTAACTTTAGTATAATATGTATTGTACAAAAAATAACATTTTATTCAGTATTTCATACGTTATTTTCCGAAAGTTTTACTTTTTTTGAATAGGAGGTCAATGTTTTGTCAAATTCCGAAAAAGGGTTCACGCTCATCGAAGTACTCGTCTCCATCGTCGTCCTCTCGATTGTCTCATTTTCGTTACTTGCCATCTTTACTCAAAGTCTGAAAACGACCCACGACAGTCTCAATCAGACGATCGCCAACCAAGTGGCACAAAATACGTTACATACATTGAACCGTCGCGCCGCAACAATCGAGCAACCACTCAAATTGAGTCAATTGATAAATCAAGACGGAACGTGCGATTTTTGTAAAGATACACGAATTCATGGGGATACATATGTCGCGACGATTGAGTCCTTATCTCCAGAACCGGGACACACCATCGAGGTCAAAATTTCGGTTACAACTAGTCGGTTACAAACGCCCGTGACCTTGAAAGGAGTCATATCGAATGCGACATTACGCGAACCGTTTCCTGAAACGGCTGTACCGACAACTGACTGATCAAACAAAGCGTGAAGACGGCTTCACGCTCGTCGAGTTGCTCGTCACGGTCGTCGTGGCCTCGATTTTAAGCGGGGTTATCATCACAGCCTTCATCACGGGAACGCTCGGTTTTCAGATGACGAATGAAACGAGTGAACTTCGAAGTGAGGCGGACTATTTGATAGCGTCCGTTCTCTCTGACGTGAACCGAACTGAATTTGACGCGGTGACGGAAATCGACGGAACATTCCAATTTTATCGGTTGTCCACACCTGGTATCTCGGATGCTGGAATGATTTATCGGGAGGCGGGGTACGTTCCGACAGAGTTGGTCCTGTCGCCCGATTCATTCACTCCATCTAATCCACAAATCATTGTGGAACGGATGACCATTAAATTAGAGGAACCTGTCTTTGATTCACGACGCCCGACCTATATGACGGGTGG
Source organism: Exiguobacterium sp. USCH10 (assembly GCF_037619445.1). GTDB lineage: Bacteria > Bacillota > Bacilli > Exiguobacteriales > Exiguobacteriaceae > Exiguobacterium > Exiguobacterium aestuarii_A. Next base: position 423,738 of record NZ_JAQPZO010000001.1, read on the forward strand.
TCTGATTGAAATCGAAATGGACTTGGTTCAGACGAATGATCCGGATTCGGTGACCACATTCAAAAGTTCAATCCCATTTTAAGGAAAGGAGGTATGTTGATGCGAAAACGTGAAGATGGTTACGTCCTCGTGCTCGTGCTCGTAACGATGGCAGCTCTTGCCGTTCTGTCGCTTGCTGCCATGCAAGTCAACTTGGCGACAAATAAACTGACAGTCATCCGGACGGAAGACACACAATTGAATGAAGACGCGAAAAGTGCACTTCGACTCATTGCCGATGAGGTCCGGACCGAGTTCCCGCTTCATGGCGATATGGAGCTCCCGGATCATATGGAATCGGAAGCCGCTTTTAATAGCAAAGTACAATCACTCATTGTCAGCGATGAACCTTTCACTGCGTTGACGACAGATAGCGAGGTCCGTTACTCGATTGAACTGAAGCGAGATGCTACGGATACCGAGGTACAGACGGCACCGTTCACCACCATCCTACAAGTGAACGTCACGGCGTCTCGACAAGTAAATCCAGAACAGCCTGAGCTTTCGGTCGAATATACACAAGACCTGTATTTGACGGCACTCCCGTCCTTCCTGTATTACGTCCTCGGGTCTGACGAACAGTTAAACGTGAACGGTATGCCGACAGTCAAAGGAAATATGTACTCGAACGGACCGCTAACGTTTAATCGAGATGCCAATTATCAACTTGGTTCCGAGCGACTTACGATTGAAAATTTGAACTCCAGTCGGTTCCATTTAGATGGTCGAATCGATTTATCTAATCAAGGAAGTTGTACAAGTTGCCAACAGGAAAACTATTTCACCGCCGGAGACGAAGAAGCTGGCGAGAAAGCCGATGTGGGCGTCTCCCCGAGTAGTTTCTCACCGTTCCAATATGACTATTCGATTATCGAGTTTTTGAACAGAAGTCTCGATTCGAAGCTCGCGTATACGAGTAATATAGAATCCGAAATTTTTGTTAATAGTTTGATTGAAAGAAAGGATGACGTATTTGAACTCGAACGGATTTTATCGGAAGATGGGGCATCCATTATCGATCGTCCGACGCCTTACTTGAATGCAGATGCATACAATCGTTTATCGGAACCGACCATATTAAAACGACCTGATCTCATCCTCAATCGCCCCATGTACGTCACCGAATCCATCACGGAATCAAATGCGCCTCTTCTTTTTGATGGGGACGTCGTGATTGAATCGATTGATGAACTAACGATTGCGCGACCGTTAATTGTAAGAGGGAACTTAACGATTCGAGGAAACGTATCGTTTAACTCGACCGTGTATACACTCGGCGATACGTTCATCGACCGTGCCAACATTCTTCCGATTGATGAAGCGAAAGGAAACTCACTCATCCTCTTATCGAAGGGGAAGATTTTATTGAATCGAATCAACGAATTTGTTGATAGCACGCCGACAACACTTCAAGCCTTCATGTATAGTGACTCTGAAGAAGTGACAAAGGTCTACGCGGTCGGCTCCATCCTTGAAATCAATGGAGGTCTATATAGCAAAGGACCGCTAGAAGTGAACGTATTTAGAGGGAAATTTAATGGTGGGAACGACTTAAGTCCAGCTGAGAACTTCGACCATCAAGAACCTCGCCAAGAAGCTGACTATTCTCGCTTAAAACTGACCTATAACGATGCCGTGTTTAATCAACTCGACACGTTACCAATCACGAATCAGCTCCAGTTCTTTGTAAGTCATCCTGTTCAAATAAAATAAGCGAGAGGCTGAGCCTCTCGCTTATTTTATTGGCACGTTTAACTCTTTTGCATATGCAAGATCTTGACTCGTTAAGGTATATCCTTTTTCAAGTAGAACCGTTAACAAATGAGGTTGATAGGCACGTAAAATCAGTGGAACAATTTCATCATAAGGGATGTCTTCCGGTTCCATCCGACGAATCATGTCTTCAAAAGCATTCGCATTCCCTTCTGCCACCATGACTTGCAACAATTGGGGATGTTCTCCCCAATAAGAAGAAGGCAATCGGTCATGCGCAATGTGCCATTTTTCAGGGTCATCGCTCATTCCATATAAACCTTCTATCAACAAGCGACCGTTCTGCTCCACATCAAGAGGCGCACCTAACTCAATCATCTGTTGAAACTCGTCTACAGAAGAGGTATCAGCGATATTAATCCAATCTTCAGATTCTAATGACAAACCAGCTTCATACAACGTAATGACAGAAGCGGTGTTGTGATAATAGTGCGCGAGCTCCATCCACTGTGCTTCAGCTTGGATGAATGGACTATCAAGAATGTGTTCGACTTGTTGTTGATCAAATGACACAATCGCTTCTTCTAACGCTTGTTTTTGCAGATGAATATAAACGAACGTTACAGTGATGCTTAATAACACCACTGTAACTCCTATACCAATCCATTTCTTTTTTTTCGAACTCATTAGTAATAATCACCTGCATCATTTGGAGATTCTGGGTTCGGATCTGAACCTTTTTTTACACGTACATAAAATTCAGAATACACAACCTCTGGACCTTCCCCAGCTTCAAAGTATCGACTAACATCTTCTGTCGCCACCTGAACTTTTGCAAGCCCTGGCTTTTTCAATTTTAATTTTGTGTTGTCCACTACCTCTACTACATCATTCCCCTGGACGACCCGCATACCATAACCACGCACGGTCGAGGTCGAAGGATAAAACTGTGGCACGTAGACAAATGGAGAATTTTCAACATATAGTTCTACGTTTGGAGAGACGATACGTTGTGGATATTCTTTTACCGTAATCTGTGAACTGACGAATTGGCCACTAAAGTCACGGAAGGCACCGGTCACAAGAATCGGTCCTACGTTTGGATATGTTCCTTGGACGGCTTGTACTTCAACTCGTTCCGACGTCGGACTACCAATAAACTGAATCGCTGGGTTTTGGTTCGCTATCGACCACACAATCGGAAGTGGCTGATCTGTATTTTGGTTCAAGTTCAAGGTCACACGCTCTCTTACCATCTCTGAGATGAGTTCCCCGTCTACTTCCTTCGTTTTTTGATAGACCCAAAGGTCATCAGTTCTCGGCGTCAACGTCATGGTCGGAAGTGAAATCTTCACAGTCGTAAAAATCGGTGCAATCGTTCGACCAATTGGTTGATTGATGAGTGACACTTTCACTTTTGCCGTTCCAGGCTTTTTGGCAACTACATTGACTTGTTTTGAATTTAGTTGGGTTGTCACCAAGTCACTGCCTTCCACGAATTCAAAGGCATAATTTTGGTATTTTTCAGTTTTAGACTCAACAGTCGGTTTCAATGTCCCGCTTTGTCCAACTAATAGTTCGAGCGAATTCACTTTAAAGTTTTTCACGGGATCGATGACAATTACATCGATTTCATTGGAGACAACGGTTTGATTTCCTTTTGTATAACTCACTTTCACTTTTGTACTTCCTGGAGTCAAACCAGTTAAAATCCCACTATTGTCTACATAGCTTGACGCGACGGTCGCTACCTCTTTCGCTGAACTGCCCCAAACCAAGTTCAATTTTTTACCTGAATCCGGTTGAATAATTGGAACAAGTTGAACCGTATCGCCAACTTCGAGTTCAATCGGTCCGTTCAATTGAATAGATTTAATTTGTTTTTCCGTAATCGAAGTACGCAGTTCAGTTAACTTTCCTTTCCCTTCTTGAACAATGTCTTTACCGTTAGCATTATTGTTCGAGGCATGATCCCCGACGAACTTATACGAGTAAGTTCCTTGTGAAAACTCATAGTCCCCAATCGTTTTCGCAATTAATTGAATTGTATTATTTCCTTCAAATGGAATCCACATTTTTTGGGATTCATTATAAATTTCAAGTCGATTTTCATCAATTTTGCGAAGCTTCGCTGAGACTACATTCCGATCAGTATCAATGGACCATCCACTCGGTTGAGTGTCTGATAAAGCATATCCCGCTGGCACGACTTCATTAACTTGAATTTCCCATGTTTTGCTCTTATAGGACTTTTCGTTCGGTCGAGAAATATCAGGCTTCTTGGTCGACACATCATATGTGAGTGTTGCTTTTTGATCCACCTCTACAATTGTAGGCGAAACAGTTCGTGATACATGAACAGCTTCTTTAGAAGGTTTGACCTTTACATTAAATTTTTCAGTGGTTACAGCCCCACCGCTATCTTTTGTTTCAATCTCTACTCGAAGTGTTCCATCTCCCTTAATATTATGTTGGTGGAATAGGCTTTGTACTTCATTATTCTTCACCGTTTGATAGGACGGCTCAGATGAATTTGATTGCGGGAAAACTTGTTTCCCATCAATTACAACACGGGTTTGTAAGCTCCGGTCTTTAAAATCATAATCGATTGAGTTCCAAGCTAAATAAAGTGGCTCCACATCATAAATAGATCTTACGTCATTCTCGATTGGCGGAGAGAGCACCTCAATTTTAGGGGCGTGGTTAGATCCGATGAAGGCGCGGAACATGGTGTTCACAAAAATCTGCTTTTCTGGTGTTTGTGGAAAAGTCGTCTGATGACCGGCACCAGTATAAGTCAAATTATTTACCGTATACATATAATAGTGATGTGCAGCATCCCCGGTTGTATGTTTGTCACTTGACAAGTTATACCAAACCGTCAAATCCTCATTCGCTAGATCTAGCGAGAAATATTGGCTATGCGTTTGTGAGACCATATTATTTGATGATTTAGCTGGCAAATCATAAGGATATTCCGTGAACAAACCTGTTGCAATCTGCTCAACTTTTATAGTCGTATATACACCACGTTTCCCAAAGTTGATCAAATTTTTAATGGCAAAGTCTTTTCCAAATGCTGTTTCCCATTCGCGCTGGCTAGTAGGATCTTCTTTATATCCGTTTTTACCTGGTAAACGGTAAAGCATATCGTGTGAAAACATCACACCTTGTCCACGTGATATAAATTCTTGTAGAGCTTTCGTTGTATTCGAAATTATGGCAGCATCTTTCGAATCATTTTTTAACTTTCCATCGTAGCCTAAACGTCCAAATGAATCTTTGAATCCAAAGATAATTAAATCCTTCTCATAGAACCACTTTTCAATAGCCGGATCATAGTTCGAAGATTGTTTGTCGGCTTTTTCTATTTTACTTTCAAAGCTCTTTAGGTCTGTAATCTCCAAATCAAAATTATAGAGTCCACTTTCGTTCAGCATATTCTTGCTAGTTTCGCCTACATTGTTGTCCATATTTCCATCAAACGTCTTAAATAAATTACTTCCATCATTTTCAAAAGCTGTTACTTGTAAAATTTTCGCTTTTGCCAGTTCATCTTTTAATAAAAATCGTCCCGTTCGATAATGGTAAGTCTGGTTGGCCTCATCCTTTACAATGACTTTCCAGTAGCGAGGGCTTGTGTAACTCGGTGCATCAATCGTATAAGAAAGCGTATCAGTTGCTTTAGCCGGGACAGTCATGACCTTTTCTTCTAAAGAAAATCGGTCATTACTATCAAAGTCGATATAAAGTTCAACCGTTGCCCCACTCGATGGAGTTGCATTTAACGAATAGGAAAAATCAATCGCTTTTCCACGAACAGCAAAGTTACCGGCGTTTGTGATTGACACCTGATTCGTCAACAGTTTCCCTTCCTGTTTGACTGTGACTTCTTCAAGCTTCGTTATCTGTCTTTGTTGGAAAAGTTGCTTGATTTCGTTAGAAGCAGTACTTGTTTGATCAAATACCTTCAATTTTTCTTCACTTTTAAGTGATTCAAAGTTTCTGACTATAGATTGACCAGTTAAAGGCGAGAAGGCATCTGCATGAATCCACACTGGAATTCCAGCCTTCATCAATTTTAATAAATCGTTTACACGTAACGTTGTTAAGTCGTTATCTTTTTCCTTTGTAGCATACAAAGATTCTATGTATTCTTTGTATTTATTACTCGATTCATCATAAGGAGTGCTATTATCACCGGAAGGTTTCTGATAATCGTATATAACTTGCTCTGGATTATATTTTTTACCATTGGCAGCCCCCGAAGGAGAAAAAACGATAGCATCATAACGTCCAAGTAGGTCATATCGTAACGCATTGAATTGTTTCATCGACATTTTTTGAACGTCAAAATCACTGCCGACACTAATCCCATCGACTTTTCCGTTCACTTGTTTTGGAATGTCCGTCACTTCCAAAATCACTGGTTTGACCGGCGTATTCGCCGATACGGTTGAATACATTTCAAATAAAGTTGTGATGAGGAGTGATGTGATAAAGACGATGGCGACGAATGCCGTCACGGGTCGTTTCAATCTACGTTGACTGACCATGCTGCGTTTCCTCCTTGGAAGTTTCGAATGATTTTTGACATACGTTCTCATATTCATTCATACTCTTTCCCTCGTCTGAACACAACCTTATTTTTTCAAACTTTGGAAATGAGTTCTTACTTCACTAATGAAATAAAGAGACCCGGTCACAATCAACGTCTCACTCGTCGGTGCTTCCATCCACTCATTCATCCATTCCTGCCATTCAACGAAGCGTGCCCCATCTTTTATAAGCTGCTCTCTCGTTCTCGCACGCGGAAAGTCGAACGTCGTCTCGTACACGTCGCCAATCTCTTGAAGCGCGTGAATCATCGTGTCTCGGTCCTTGTCCGCCAAAATAGCCGTCAGGACTGTCACATCTGTCTCTTGTTTAGCTTGCACAACCAACGCCTCGATGCCTTCCTGGTTATGCGCCCCGTCCAAAATCACCCGTGGTCGTTTGGAGACGAGTTCATATCGCCCCGGATGTTGTGCCCGCTCAAGTCCCGACCGAATCGCCTCTTCCTTCCAACCGAGATGACGCGCTACGGCGACGGCACATGCCCCGTTATAAGCTTGATGATGACCCGTCAACCCGAGCACGACAGGTGGCATACCCTCATATGTAACGACAGTCCCAGCCCCGTCCTCGATTTCTGTCACAAGTGTTCGTACATCATGAATCGAAGCGCCTACGTCTTCTCCTTTTTGAAGCAATAGTTCAATCAACTTTTCCTCACCGACACTATGGAACATCGGCACGTCACGCTTCACGATGCCGTACTTCTCCATCGCAATCTCTTCAAGCGTATCGCCGAGAATCCCTTGATGATCATGTCCAATCGACGTCACGACGGTCGCAAGTGGATGTGTCAACACGTTCGTCGAGTCCAGTCGTCCCCCGAGACCGACTTCCCAAATGATCACATCAGGGCGTGTGTCGTCAAAATAGCACCATGCCATCATCGTCAACAGTTCAAACTCCGTCAGCGTCTCTGTTGCTTTGTCCGCACACGCTTTGACACGGTTCGCCACGTCGACGAGCGCGTCTTCTTGAATCGGTTCCCCGTTCAACATAATCCGTTCCTCGAACTGAATGATATAAGGCGACGTGAACGTTCCGACGGATAATCCATTCTCTATCGCCATCGCCCGTAAAAATGCAACGGTCGATCCTTTTCCGTTCGTCCCTGCCACATGAATGGATGGACGTTCTTCTAATCCTAACTGCTCAATCATCCAGTTCATCCGCTCAAGACCCGGTTTGATCCCGAAGCGAAGCTGTCCACTCAACCAATCGAATACATCTAGTCTCGTCTTCATCTTCCACACTCCTACTGTTTACACTTCTGTTTCATCTTATCAAAATTCACGACAGCCGTTATGGAAAACAGTCTGTGCTATACTCGAAGCGAAGAAGGAGGCATGCGCCATGACAACTGACTGGAACTTCGAGGCGACGTACCTCGAACTGCGTGACATTTTTTACGACCGTGGACCCACCCATCCGGTCGACAATCCGACACTCGTCTTGTTTAACGATCCATTAGCCGCTTCGCTCGGACTTGATGCAGAAACACTTAAACAAGACATCGATTTACTTGCCGGTAATCATCAAACCGAGACGTCGTTCTCGCAAGCCTACGCCGGACATCAATTCGGTAACTTGACGATGCTCGGGGACGGACGGGCCCTCATGCTTGGGGAACACGTGACTCCGAACGGGAAGCGTGTCGATGTACAACTGAAGGGCTCCGGACCGACGGAGTACTCTAGAGGTGGCGACGGACGAGCCGCACTCGGGCCGATGGTACGGGAATTTATCATCAGCGAGGCGATGCATGCTCTCGGCATCCCTACGAACCGGGCACTCGCTGTCGTTCAGACTGGAGAAACCATCATGCGTCAAGGTCCAAAGCACGGAGCTATCCTGACCCGGGTCGCCTCGAGTCACTTGCGTGTCGGGACGTTCCAATTCGCGGCAGGTGCCGGCTCCATCGATGACGTCATCGCGCTCGCGGAGTTTGCAATCAAACGTCACGATCCAGACCTCATCGATGCACCCGATCGCTACAAACAATTCCTCGGACGCGTCGTCGAAAGACAAGCGAGACTCATCGCCAACTGGCAACTCGTCGGATTCATTCACGGCGTGATGAATACGGACAATATGTTCATCAGTGGAGAAGGTCTCGATTACGGACCGTGTGCGTTCATGGATACGTATCACCCGGAGACCGTCTTCAGCTCGATCGACCGGGAAGGGCGCTACGCCTACGGAAATCAACCGTACATCGGGTCTTGGAACCTTGCCCGACTCGCAGAGACATTGCTGCCGCTGCTTGGGGAGACGAAAGAAGAAGCAGTCGATGTGGCGAACAAACAACTCACCCGCTATACGGAGTTGTATAAAGAAGCCTACTTTACCGGACTCGCGCATAAGATCGGCATATACGTCCGAAAAGACGGTGACGATGCACTAACCGATGAACTGCTCCGCTTGATGATGGAGACAGAAGCAGATTATACGAATACGTTCCGCTCGTTGACGCTCGGTGAAATCGATTCGCTTTCATTTGCAACTCGGGAAGATGGGAAGGCATGGATCGATGCTTGGCAAAAACGCCTAAGCGAACAAGGTCTACCAGACGAGGACGTAAGTCGAATCATGCGCCAATACAACCCGGCCGTCATTCCTCGAAATCATCACGTCGAAAAAGCAATCCAAGCAGCAGAACGGGGTGACTTCGGTCCGACCGAGGCGCTACTCACGATTTTACGTGATCCTTATAACTACGACCAACCGTCTGAGTACGTATCAGCAGGTCCACCGCGGACGTATCCCTACCAGACGTTTTGTGGCACATGAACCATTTCGCATTTGCGAGATGGTTTTTTTGAATCATTTTCCAATCTTCTAACGTAGGATAAGGTATTCCAAAAGGGAGGTACTTATATATGCGCTTACTCACCTCACTCGTCTCGTTAGGATTTGCCTGTTTACTCGCACTCGAGCTTTGGCAAGCCCCATACTTAAGCAATATCGTCTGGGCGATGCCCGTCTTTTTCTTGAGCGTGTCGTTCGTCCAGTACATGAAACATCTGAATGAGTCGGAATGGAGTGACACAAAATGAAAAAGCTGATCCCATTGATGATCCTCATCACCACTTCAGCATCATATGTAGTGTATAGTCTATATTTAACTTTAGTCGGTCAACCGATTCAGCCACAGTTGACCGGTGTGGCAATCGGTCTTCTTTTCACGTCTTCATACTACATCACAACAGGCCGTGTGCCGTTTTGGAGTGAAGAGGAAGAGGCATGAAACGCATCTATATCGCTCTCTTGGTTATTGGTGCGACTCTATATTCCACGTATATCGTCCACCTGTTTCGAATCGGTTTCACCACCCCACTGTATACTCAACTCCCGATGCTATTGGGGATTGGAGTCATCGTCTGGTGGCTCGTACAAACAAGACCCGAACGTCGCTCTTGACGCTCGGGCCTTGATATTATTCTGAATCCTGAAAAGGAAATGATCCTGATGAAGGTTTCGGTAGAGAATCAGCTAGCTTCAACAACTCCTCTTCCGAGATATTTCCCGTTATGATGATCAGCTTACCTTGAGATAAGTAATATAAGCCGTTCCCGTATGCTTGCTCCAGTAGGTATGGTTTTGGCTGATCCGATATCTCCCCTTCGATTTCAGTGAAATCGTCCGTCGCAATAATACTGATGAGGTGTGTCTCATCGTATAACGTCCAAAGCTTCACGGGCCAATCGTTAACTGAGTAGTCAGAGCTGATGACTTCCATCTCTTTGACTGGAAGATCTAATCCCTGAGTAGACGCACTGGACGTATCGGGTACACCGAAGCGTTGCATCCCGCGTTGCGCCCATCCCTTCTTACCATCATGAATGAATACGCCAAACGGGTTTTCACGGTCAGGGACGGTCATCGCAACTAAACCGATTCCTCCGACCATCGTCTCCGTTAAAATGTGATCCTTCGACAACTGTTTTGTTGAGCCATCTTCATATTGAAGGGTGATTTGTGCCACGACCGCGTCAGAGACCTTTTCTGTCCCTAGTGGTACTTCGGCAATCATCGTCCCTGTCACTTCTGCGTCGGGAAATTGTGATTCATCGATTCCTTCCACTTGCTCTACTTTTTTCACCTCAACCGTCTCCACAGACTTCGTCTCTTTTGGTGCCATACACCCCGCTAGCCCCAACACAAGAACACAGATTACCCCGATTCGCTTCATCTCATACCCCCATTTCCATGATTCCTAATGTTTAGCACCAATCCAAAATCTCTTTTGTACATAAAGAATCTTTATTCTGATTCATCGAAAGGAAACGACACAGATGAAGGTTCCGGTAAAGAATCAGCTAGTGTCAACAGCTCTTCTTCAGAGATGTTTCCTGTCACGAGAATCAGTTTGTCTCGACTGATGAAGTAGATTCCATTCCCGCTCGGCTGATTCAATCGATAATACTCCACTCCATCGGCCTGACGATTGATTCGCTCACCGTCGCCTACACTGAATGCATCGGTCATCAAAATGGTGACTAGTTGCGACTCATCATATAATGTCCACAGTTTTACCGGTCGTTCTACGTCATCGATTTCACTATTGATCGTATACATCGAATCTTCTGGGAGTGCCAAACCGTGACGTCTTTTATTAGAAGCATCAGTGATTCCAAAGTGCTTCATCCCATGCATGACCCATTCCCCGTTCCGTGAATAATGATAGACGCCGAAGGATGGCGTTTGGTTTGGATGAGCCATCGCAACCAATCCGATGTCTCCAATTGCCGCCTCATACATGACATCCTTTGTGGAAAGATGTCCTTCCGATCCATCTTGATATTGAAGCGTGATTTGATGAACTACCGCATCTGCCAACGATTCGGTCCCTTTTGGTACGTCTTCAATGAGCGTGCCTACCCATTCACTCGTGGGTGCTTGGGATTCCTCACTCGTTTCAATTTTCTCTATATCTGTTTCGACCGACTCCGTTTTTTCCGGGGTCGAACACCCGGTCAAACATAATAATAGAACACCTAATACCCCAATTCGTCTCATCTCGTATTCCCCTTTTCTACGTCTATCTCTCCAAATTCTACCAAAACACAAAAAAACCTTCTTCAGAGAATGAATCTCTAAAGAAGGTGAATGTCTTACTTACGCAACTCTTCCAAACGGGCGCGGACCGCGTCACGCTTGTCGAGGTAGTCTTTTTCTTTTGCTTTCTCTTCGTCGATGACGTGAGCCGGTGCCTTGGCGATGAAGCCTTGGTTTCCAAGTTTCTTCTGTACGCGTTCGACTTCTTTCTCATACTTCGCCACTTCTTTTTCAAGACGGGCGATTTCTTCTTCGAAGTTGATGAGGTCTGCGAGCGGGATGAAGAGCTCCGCTCCTGTCATGATCGCGGACATCGACTTATCCGGAGCCGTGAGGCCACGTCCGATTTCAAGCTCTGTCGCGTTCGTGAACTTGCCAATCGTCATTTCGTTCGCGCTCAAGTAACCTTGCGTCGCATCGTCGCTCGTCGAGATAAAGAGCTGGATTGGTTTTGACATCGGCGCGTTCACTTCTGCACGGATGTTACGAACTGAGCGGATGACGTTCATCACAGCTTCAAACGCTGGGACTGAATCTGCGAAGTGTAGGTCGTCACGACGCGTTGGGTAGCTTGCACGAACGATTGAATCGCCTTCGTGCGGCAAGTGCTGCCAGATTTCCTCTGTGAGGAACGGCATGAACGGGTGCATGAGACGCATGATTGAATCGAGTGTATGCGCGAGGACCGAACGTGTCGTGTGCTTCGCTGCTTCGTCCTCACCATAGAGTGTAAGTTTCGCCATCTCGATGTACCAGTTACAGAACTCTTCCCAGATGAAGTTGTACAAGTAGCGACCTGCTTCACCGAACTCGTACTTGTCGACGAGGCGTGTCACTTGGTCGATCGTATCGTTCAAGCGTGTCAAAATCCACTTGTCAGCAAGTGTCTTCTCGCCCGTGAGGTCGATCTCTTCCACTTTGAGTCCATCCATGTTCATGAGAGCGAAACGGCTCGCGTTCCAAATCTTGTTCGAGAAGTTCCATGTCGACTCGATCTTCTCCCAATAGAAACGAAGGTCGTTCCCTGGTGTCGAACCTGTGAGGAGGAACCAACGGAGTGAATCCGCTCCGTACTGGTCGATGACTTCCATCGGGTCAACGCCGTTACCGAGTGATTTCGACATCTTGCGTCCTTCCGAGTCACGGATGAGACCGTGGATGAGGACATCGTTGAACGGTTGCTTCCCTGTGAACTCGAGAGATTGGAAGATCATGCGCGATACCCAGAAGAAGATGATGTCGTATCCCGTAACGAGCGCGCTCGTCGGGAAGTAACGGTTGAAGTCCGGTGCGTCCGTGTCCGGCCAGCCCATCGTTGAGAATGGCCAAAGCGCTGACGAGAACCATGTGTCGAGAACGTCTTCGTCTTGTGTCCAGTTCTCACTGTCCGCCGGCGCTTCTTTCCCTACATACACTTCACCTGTCTCGTTATGATACCAAGCCGGGATGCGGTGGCCCCACCAAAGTTGACGGCTGATACACCAGTCGCGGATGTTCTCCATCCAACGGAGGTATGTGCCTTCGAAGCGTTCTGGGACGAAGTTGACTTTCGTGTCGGCGTTTCCTTGTGCTTCGAGTGCCGCTTTTGAGAGTGGCTCCATGTCAACGAACCATTGTTTCGAAAGGTATGGCTCGATGACTGCGCCTGAACGCTCTGAGTGACCAACCGAGTGCGTGTGCGGTTCAATCTTCACGAGTGTGCCGTCCGCCTCTAAGTCTTTGACGAGTTGCTTGCGGCATTCGAAGCGATCAAGCCCTTCGTAAATGCCCGCGTTCTCGTTCATCTTCCCGCCTTCGTCCATGACGAGGATACGTGGAAGTTCGTGACGGTTTCCAATTTCAAAGTCATTCGGGTCGTGGGCAGGCGTGATCTTCACGCAACCTGTACCGAACTCCATGTCGACGTAGTCGTCCGCAACGATCGGAATCTCACGGTTCATGACCGGAAGCATGATCGTCTTGCCGATGAGGTGTGTGTAACGCTCATCTTTCGGGTTGACGGCAACCGCCGTATCCCCGAGCATCGTCTCTGGACGTGTCGTCGCGATCTCGATGTGACCTGAGCCGTCAGCGAGTGGATACTTCATGTGATAGAACGCACCCTCGACTTCTTGGTAAATAACCTCGATATCCGAAACGGCCGTCTTTTGAGCCGGGTCCCAGTTGACGATATATTCGCCACGGTAGATCAAGCCTTTCTCATACAAGCGAACGAATACTTCTTGAACGGCTTTTGAGAGCCCTTCGTCGAGTGTGAAGCGTTCACGTGAATAGTCGAGGCCGAGACCGAGCTTAGACCATTGGTCGCGAATCGTCTTCGCGTACTCGTCTTTCCATTCCCACGTCTTCTCGAGGAACTTCTCACGTCCGAGGTCGTAACGCATGACGCCTTCTTCACGGAGTTTTTGTTCAACTTTCGCCTGTGTCGCGATGCCGGCATGGTCCATTCCCGGGAGCCAGAGCACGTCATAGCCTTGCATGCGCTTGAGACGCGTCAACAAATCTTGGAGCGTCGTGTCCCAAGCGTGACCGAGGTGAAGTTTCCCCGTAACGTTCGGTGGTGGGATGACGATCGTGTACGGTTGTTTCGAATCGTCCTCATCTGCTTTAAATACATCATTCTCTAACCAGTAGTCGTACCATTTTGACTCCGTCGCACTTGGGTCGTACTTCGTCGGCATGGTAATTTCATTTGTTTCATGGGCCATGTGTGGCGCCTCCTCTATATCTTAATGAACACAAAAACGGCTTCTCTCGTCCTATACGCTAAGGACGAAAGAAGCCGTGATCTTCCGCGGTACCACCTTAGTTCGCCAACAAGTGGCGCACTCAAAATCGAATAACGGTCGATGGACCGAACTTTCTTACTCCATTCAGAAAGTCAGCTCCGAGGCGACTTCCGCGTCCATCCCTCGCAACCTTTCACCAAGCGGTCGCGTCTCTAAAAAGGAATGGATGATGCGTACTACTCCTCATCAATGCTTTTCATCGTATCTGTTAAATAATTGTAGCGACAGAAACGTCAGCAGTCAAGATTAGAGTGAAAACTCTTCTTGAAGCTCCTTGAACGTCGCTTCGACCGCTGCAATCGTCTTCTCGATATCCTCATCCGTATGCGCCGTCGAGAGGAACAATCCTTCGAACTGTGACGGTGGCAAGAATACGCCGCGCGCTGCCATCTTCTGATAGTACGAACGGAACATCTCGAGGTTCGCCGATTTCGCTTTCTCGAAGTTCGTCACTTTCTCATTCGTGAAGAAGAAACCAAACATCGAGCCGGCACGGTTCGTGTCGTGCGGGATGTTGTATTTCTCACCGGCCTGCGTGAATCCTTCCGCGAGACGGTCTGCCTTCCGCTCGAACTCCGTATAGTGCTCAGGCTTCAGTTGCGAGAGTGTCGTATAACCGGCAATCATCGCGAGTGGGTTACCTGAGAGCGTACCCGCTTGATAGATTGGACCTTGCGGCGCAATCTGTTCCATGATTTCACGTTTCCCGCCGTAAGCACCGACCGGAAGTCCACCGCCGATGACCTTACCGAGACATGTGAGGTCCGGTGTGACACCGAAGTATCCTTGTGCACAGTTGTACCCGACACGGAAGCCCGTCATGACCTCATCAAAGATGAGAAGCGCGCCATTTTGTTCCGTGATTTCACGGAGTCCTTCGAGGAATCCTGGTTGTGGTGGTACGAAGCCCATGTTTCCAGCCGCTGGTTCGACGATGACACCAGCGAGATCGTCACCGTATTTCTCAAACGCGACGCGGACTGCGTCCAAGTCGTTGTAAGGAACGGTGAGCGTGTGGCTTGCGAGTTCTTTCGGTACACCTGGTGAGTCCGGAAGACCGAGTGTTGCGACACCCGAACCGGCTTTAATGAGAAGCGAGTCGCCGTGTCCGTGGTAGCATCCTTCGAACTTCAAGATCTTCGTCTTCCCTGTATAGCCGCGTGCGAGGCGAAGTGCTGCCATCGTCGCTTCCGTACCCGAGTTGACCATACGAACCATCTCGATTGATGGGACGCGGTCGATGACGAGTTCTGCCATCTTCGTCTCAAGCTCGGTCGGCGTTCCGAACGTCCAGCCTTTTTCAGCTTGTTCTTGGATCGCTTTCGTGACGACAGGGTCACGGTGACCGAGGATGAGTGGTCCCCATGAGAGGACGTAATCGATATACTCGTTGCCGTCGATGTCATAGACGCGTGAACCTTCACCACGTTCGGCGAAGATTGGCGTCATACCGACCGATTTATAGGCACGGACCGGACTGTTGACACCGCCTGGCATGAGTGGGCGGGCTTGTTCGAACGCTTCTTGTGAGCGCGTTTGGTTGTATGTCATGCGTAGTCTCCTTCCAAATAGCGACAGACGTCTTTTGCGAAATACGTGACGATGAGATCGGCACCGGCACGTTTGAATCCGACCATCGTCTCCATGACGATGCGTTCTTCGTCGACCCAGTCGTTAAGTGACGCGGCTTTAATCATCGCGTACTCTCCGCTCACGTTATACGCCACGATTGGCATATCGAGTGAGTCGCGCATATCACGGATGATGTCCATGAACGCGAGAGCCGGTTTGACGATCATGAAGTCGGCACCTTGTTCGACGTCCGATTGTGACTCGCGGAACGCCTCACGACGGTTCGCCGGGTCCATCTGATAGCCTTTACGGTCGCCTTCACCAGGAGCCGATTGGGCAGCGTCACGGAACGGTCCGTAATACGCCGACGCATATTTTACGCCATAGCTCATGATCGGGATGTGGCTGAATCCGTTTTGGTCGAGACCTTCACGGATGGCTGCGACGAATCCGTCCATCATCGAGCTCGGCGCGATGATATCGGCACCCGCTTGTGCTTGCGTGATCGCCGTCTGGACGTGAAGTGGAAGCGATGCGTCGTTATCGACGTCCCCGTCCTTCACGAGGCCACAGTGACCTGTAGACGTATATTCACATAGGCACGTATCGGCGATGACCGTGAGCTGTGGCGCCCACTCTTTTACTTTACGGATCGCTTCTTGGACGATGCCGTGGTCGTGATACGCTTCACTGCCTTCCGGGTCTTTATGTTCTGGCACGCCGAACAAGAGCACGGATTGGAGACCGAGGTCGACGATTTCTTTGATCTCTTCTTCGAGTCGGTCAAGTGAATAATTAAAGACGCCAGGCATCGAGCTGACTTCACGTTTAATGTTAGTCCCTTCAATGACGAAGAGTGGGTAAATCAAATCTTCTTTCCGAACATGATTTTCACGTACGAGGGCACGCATCGACTTCGATGAGCGAAGACGACGGTGACGGTCAAACTGGTTCATGAAAAATCCTCCCCTACACACTGTATTAATGCATCCATAGTATAACATTCTGGCACTCGTACCGGTAACGTCGACACTTGTCGGACGGCACGTTCGGTCACTTCGCCGATGGCGTACCACGTCCCATTGAAGCGAGACAAGTGCGGTGTGAGCGCCTCGACGGCCGACGGGCTCAAGACGAGCAGTGCCTTCACGGTCTCGAGTTGTTGCTGTTGCGCCGGTGTCAGTGGCACCGGAATCGTCTCGTAGACGACCCAGTCCTGCACGTGAGAGAGCATCGTCATGTGCTTCGTGTTCGCCAAATTGCCACGCGCGAACAAGACGACCTCATCGGCGGAAACGACATCGCGTAACTGCTCAAAGAGTGCCTCACCCGTATACGTCTCCGGCATGAGCGAGACGATAAACCCTTCCGCTTCAAGCGCCCGCTTCGTCTTCTCACCGACAGCAGCGACCTTGACATCACGCGTCAGATTTCGAAGCGCGGGCACCGCGTTCTGGCTCGTGACGACGAGCCAGTCGAATCTCTCCACGGGTGGTGGGACGTGCGTCTCTCTCGTCTGAATGAGCGGGACATGATGAACGGAAAGACCGCTCGCCTCGAGCAGCGCCCGTTGCGAAGCGGTCATTCGTTTCGTTCCCGTGTACCAGACGTCACTCATTGACCGAGGCGAGGATTTCACGCCCGCCACGTCCAAGCAATTCTTCTGCGACGTCCATTCCGAGTGCGACCCCGTCCGTTGACGTTTTCGTCACGCGGAGCACTTCTTTCCCGTCCACTGACGCGATGAGGCCCGTGAGCGTCACTTCATCACCGTCGACCGTCGCGTAACCGCCGACCGGGACGTGACAGCTTCCTTCGATGGCTTTTAAGAAAGTCCGTTCCGCTGTCGCGGCTTTTGCCGTCACATCATCATGTAACAACTGAAGCACTGCCGTTACCTCTGCATCGTCTTTACGGCTCTCGATGGCGAGTACGCCTTGTCCGACAGCAGGTACCATGACGTCCGGGTCAAGTGCTTCGAAGTCGACACGGTCCGTCCACCCCATCCGTTCGAGCCCGGCTTTCGCGAGCAAGATGGCGTTGTAGTTCTCCGAATCCAACTTCTTCAAACGCGTGTCGATGTTTCCGCGGATCCATTGAATCTCAAGGTCAGGACGTGCCGCTAAGATCTGTGCCCCACGACGGAGTGAGCTCGTTCCGACGATTGAACCTTTCGGAAGCGTCTCGAACGTGTAGCCGTTCTCGCAGATAAGGACGTCACGTGCGTCGACACGTTTCGGCATGCAGCTGATATAGAGCTCTTCCGGAAGTTCGGCTGGTACGTCTTTCATGCTGTGGACGGCGAAATCGATGTCCCCGTCGAGCATCTGTTGTTGAATCTCTTTGACGAATAGACCTTTTCCGCCGACTTTTGACAATTGCACATCGACGATTTGGTCCCCTTTCGTCACGATTTCTTTAAT
Source organism: Exiguobacterium sp. USCH10 (assembly GCF_037619445.1). GTDB lineage: Bacteria > Bacillota > Bacilli > Exiguobacteriales > Exiguobacteriaceae > Exiguobacterium > Exiguobacterium aestuarii_A. The sequence goes on from NZ_JAQPZO010000001.1 coordinate 441,946, forward strand.
CTCGAACTCGTTTTGTGCTCCGGCTTGCTTCAATTGTTCGATGACCCATTTCGTTTGAGTCATGGCAAGTTGGGAACGGCGTGAGCCGACGATGATTTTTCGCATGTTGAGTCTCTCCTTCATAGAAAAAGGCGACACACGTCGCCTTTTATATCTTGTTAGCGCATCAATGCGCGAAGTGGTGCTTTCGCAGAAGTGGCATCTGTTTCTTCCACTTCGTCTACTGGTTGTTCTGGTAACTCGACATCGAGTCCGAACGTCTCGACGAATTGGGCGATTCGAACGTTTGCGTCCGGCTGTGCCGCTGCGTCTTTAATATAGTCGATCGGGTCACGAAGCATCTGGTTGATGATTGACTTCATATGCTTCCCGATGACTTTCTTGTCGCGCGCCGACAAGTGGTCGAGCTTGCGCTCTAGACTCGTCATCGTGTCTTCTTGAATATCAAGGGCACGGGCACGCAACTCGTTCATGATCGGTACGACACCGAGCGTGACGAGCCATGTTTGGAACTCTTGAATCGCTTCATCGATCTTCATCTCGATCTTCTCGGCTTCAAGGAGACGAGCTTCGAGATTCTTGTTGACGATCCCATTCAAATCATCGACATCGAACAAATGAACACCTGGAAGTGTCGCGACCGCTGGATCGATATCTCGCGGCACAGCAATGTCAATGAGAAGAAGTGGGCGTTCACGGCGCAACAATTGTGCCGCTGCCACATCGTCATATCCGATGACGGCGTCTTTCGCTCCGGTCGAACTGATCAAAATATCCGCATCGAGTAATCCGCATGCGATTTCACGAATCGAATGGGCACGACCTTTGAACTTATCCGCAACAGCTTTCGCCTTGCTCTCCGTCCGGTTGAAGACGGCGATCTGTTTGGCACCAGCCTCGAACAAGTTGAGTGTTGTCAGTTCACCCGTTTCTCCGGCTCCGACGACGACGACCTGCTTATCTTCGAGCTGTTGGTACATCTCTTGCGCGAGCGTCACGGCAGCCGAGCTGACCGATACAGACATTTCCCCAATTTGCGTGTCCGTATGGGCGCGCTTGGCGAGTGTGACCGCTTCTTTGAATAATTTGTTGAAGACCGTTCCTGTCGTTCCATGCTCTTGAGCACGGAAGAAACTCGTCTTCACCTGACCTAAAATTTGTGTTTCCCCGATGATCATCGAGTCGAGGCCCGATGTGACACGGAACAAGTGGCGAATCGCCTCTTCCCCTTCTCGAATCGACAAGTATGGTGTGAACTGCTCCATCTCTAGATTGAACCAGTTCGCCAAGAAACGTTTCGTGTAATAACGTCCAGTATGGAGTTGGTCTGTCACGACGTACAGCTCCGTCCGGTTACACGTAGACAAAATAACCGACTCGAAAATGCTCTTCTCTTCGCGAAGTGCAATCATCGCATCTACGATTTCTTGCTCCCCAAACGAGAACTGCTCCCGAATCGCGACAGGGGCTGTCTTGTTATTTAGTCCAACGACGACAATATGCATGTATCTCTTCCCCTCATCTAAAATCCACCGACGGTTGTCTCTTCTTTTTTTCAATCTCTACCGTACATTATAACAGTTCTTATCTGGTAACTATAATCTTCTGTTTGATTTTCCTGAAATAAAATAAGAACTTTTTGTGACAAAAAGAAGTAGAAATGGCGAAACCCCATTTCTACCCTTCTTCTTATGAATGTGGTGAGTTTGGATCCGTAATAATAGAGCTTTCCGTCTCTTCTTTGTCCAAATATTGTTTACGCTCTTTTAGTTTATAGATGCGAACGATATTCTGGACAACTGTTTTGGCGACCGCATAGAACGGTACGGCGATGAGCATCCCGATGATCCCGGCCAAGTTCCCAGCCACGAGCAAAACGATGATGATTGTGAGCGGGTGGACTTTCAAGGACTTCCCTTGAATGAGCGGCGAGATGACGTTCGATTCGATCTGCTGCACGATGATGATGACGACGATGACCCAGATGACTTTGATCGGATCTTGAATGAACGCCACGATGACAGCCGGTACGGCACCTAAGAACGGTCCGACGTATGGGATGATGTTCGTCACCATCATGAAGAGAGCGAGCAAGATGGCATAATCCACCCCGACGATCCAAAGACCGATGAGCGACGTGATCCCGACGAAGAACGCGACGAGCAGTTGAGCGTTGACATAGCTTCGCACCGTCTCGTGCATGTCATGCAAGATGTGACGCGTCTCTTTCTCATAGCTTGATGGCAAGAGTTTGACGATAGCGTCCGGCAGACGCTTCCCGTCAAGCAACATGTAAAGAAGCATGAACGGGATGACGACGATTGTGATGACCGCCGACGTCACGAATCCGACGACTTGCCCGAATGACGACGCGATGTTTCCGAACAAATCTCCTAAATACGACGTGATGTTCGTCGTCAAATTGCGGAACATCTCATCATTTTGTGCCATGAAGCGCGACAAGAACTCATTTTGGAGCAACGTGTCACGAACGGCGAACGCTTGTTGTTGAAGCTCTTTCGCGATACTCGGCATCGCATTGATGAGCGACGTGATCTGTTCGCCTAACACCGGTCCGAGGATACTGAAGACGAGTGTGAAAATCAGGACGAGACCGATCAACGTAATCGCTACAGCTAAAGTCCTCTTCCCTTTCAACCGTTTTTCTAAAAAGTCGACGATGCCGACCAAGAAATAAAAGAAGAGCCCGGCCACAATGAGTGGGACCGTGACGAGTGCCAAAATGACTTGAATCGGTTCAAACACGAATGAGATCTCTGTTCCGACCCAAATGACTAAAAAGATGGTCAGCGTCCAAAAGAGGGCGCGGTACCATTTGTTTTCAAACATGCGCTGCATTTCTCCACCTCGTTTACGATTATGACTATGTACTAACTATGATTATACGATAATTACCCGCTTGCGGGATGAGAAAAACAAAAAGGCGAAGGAATCCCTTCGCCCATACTTCATTCACCTTCCGTGATGAGTGCATAAATCGCTTTCCACGCATCGTCTTTTCCTTCTGCTGTTTCGGCTGAGAAAGCGACGAAACGGTCAGATGGATCGAACTGAAGCTTACGTTTTACCGCTGCCTCGTGCTTTTGACGCTGGCTCTTCTTGATCTTATCGAGCTTCGTCGCCACGACGATGACCGGAATGTCATAGTGTTTCAAGAAGTTGTACATCGTCACATCGTCACCCGTCGGCTCATGACGGATATCGACAAGCAAGACGACGCCGCGAAGTGCCTCTTGGCTCGTCAAATATTGCTCCATCATGACGCCCCACTTCTCACGCTCTGTCTTTGATACTTTCGCGTAACCGTATCCTGGAACGTCAACGAACATGATTTCATCATTGATATTGAAGAAGTTGAGGGTCTGAGTCTTTCCTGGTTTTGAAGACGTCCGTGCGAGCGCCTTCCGTTGGCAAATCTTATTGATGAACGACGACTTCCCGACGTTCGACCGTCCGGCAAGCGCCACTTCCGGCAACTCATGGACCGGATAATGGTCTGGCGCGACGGCACTCGTCACGAATTCTGCTTTGTTGATCTTCATTTAATTTCCTCCAAATGCTACATCTAATACTTCATCGAGTGTCGTCACGGGAACGAACGTCAGTTTCTCACGTACCGTTTCTTGAATGTCATCGATGTCTCGCTCATTATCTTTCGGAATGACGATGGTCGTCAACCCGGCCCGATGAGCAGCGAGCGCTTTTTCTTTCAATCCACCGATTGGTAAAACGCGTCCACGAAGTGTGATTTCCCCCGTCATCCCGACATCGCGATGGACTTTCTTCCCGGTCAACGCGGAAATGAGTGCTGTCGCAATCGTGATCCCGGCCGATGGTCCATCTTTCGGTACGGCCCCTTCCGGAACATGGATGTGGATGTCTTGTCGCTCATAGAACGTCGGGTCAATCCCGAATCGCTCAGCATTCGCGCGGACATAGCTATATGCCGTCTGTGCCGACTCCTGCATCACGTCACCGAGTTTACCCGTCAACTGAAGTTTGCCTTTCCCAGGTGCGAGCGCCACTTCGATTGTGAGCGTGTCTCCACCGAACGCCGTGTAGGCAAGACCTGTCACTGCACCGATTGAGTCCTCGGTCTCTCCTTTTCCGTAACGATACTTCGGTTTTCCGAGATACGTGATGATGGCTTTCTTCGAAATCGTGACCCGTTTCTTCTCACCGATCGCGATTTGTTTCGCTGCTTTACGGCAGAGTGAACCGATGACGCGTTCTAAGTTCCGGACACCCGCTTCACGTGTGTAGCGGCGTACGACTTCATAGAGCGCATCTTCTTTGATCGTCAATTGGCTCTTCTTCAATCCGTGCTCTTTCAACTGTTTCGGCACTAAGTGACGCTTCGCGATTTCGACTTTCTCGAGCTCCGTATACCCACCGATTTGGATGAGTTCCATCCGGTCAAGGAGTGGTGCCGGAATTTGCGAGACGTCGTTCGCTGTCGCGATGAAGAGGACGTTCGACAAATCGAACGGTTCTTCGATGTAGTGGTCCGAGAACGATACGTTTTGCTCTGGGTCGAGTACTTCGAGCATCGCCGACGCCGGGTCTCCTCTGAAGTCAGAAGCCATCTTGTCGATCTCATCGAGTAAGAAGACCGGATTCTTGCTTTCCGCTTGCTTCAACCCACGGATGACACGTCCTGGCATCGCACCGATATACGTCCGGCGGTGACCACGGATCTCTGCCTCATCGCGTACCCCACCGAGTGAGACGCGAACGAAGTGACGTTCAAGCGCCGACGCGATGGAACGGGCGAGCGACGTCTTCCCGACCCCTGGAGGTCCGGCGAGACAAAGGATTGGTCCACGAAGCGAGTTCGTCAACTGACGGACGGCCAAGTATTCGAGGATTCGGTCTTTTACTGACTCTAAACCGTAATGGTCATCGTCAAGGACGTCTGCCGCGTGTTTCACATCGAGCTTGTCTTCCGTCTCGATGCCCCATGGAAGGGATGCGACCCAGTCGAGGTAATTGCGGATGACCGCATACTCCGGCGACGTTTGTGGGACGACGTTCAATCGCTCTGCTTCACGCATGACGTTCTTTCGAGTCGTCTCTGGCAAGTCGAGCGCTTCTAACTTCTCGCGAAGGCGGTTCGGCTCAGACTCTTGCGTCTGGTCGCCGAGCTCTTGTTGAATCGTCTTCATCTGTTCCCGTAAGTAGTACTCGCGCTGCGACTGCTCAATCGACTTCTTCGTACGCTCGCGCATCTCTTGCTCGAGTTCGATCACTTCCACCTCGTGTGCGATGATTTCAAGCAGTTCAAGCCCTCGTTTGACCGCATCTGCTTCTTCGAGCATCGCTTGGCGAAGTTCGACATCGACATCGAGTTTTGACGTGATATAGTCCGTGAGCGATTCGAGTCGCTCATACATCTCGAAACGACGACGTTCGTCCGGGGACATGCCTTTGATGTTCGCGACAAGTTTTCCGAACTGCTCTTTCAACAGACGGACGAGCGCCGTACGTTCGACCTCTTCCCCTTCAGCGAGTTCAAGTGGTTCGACGTTGGCGAACCAGCCTTCATCCGTCGATTCGACCGAGTCGACGCGGACACGCTCTTTCCCGACAATGCGAACCCGAATCGTCTCGTTCGACAATTCGCTCATTTTGGCGATATGGACACGCGTTCCAATCGTGTACAAGTCTTCCGGTTCTGGTGACTCGTTCCCGGTCTCTTTTTGAGTGACGACAATTAAATCCGTTTCATGCTCCTTTGCAGCAAGGAGCGCCCGAAGTGATAACGGGCGTCCGACATCGATTGTCACACCGATGAGCGGATATACGACGACTCCTCGCAACGGAAGGATTGGTAATTTTTCCATCTACAACGCCTCCTGTGCAAAAAGGCCCAAAACTCGGAGTGTGCCGAGTGTTTGAGCCTTCTTCGTTAACAAATTATGCTGTCTCTTTGTTGTCCCCTGTCTGTTCGACAGTACCATCACGAAGGACGTATTTCGGACCGGCAAGACCCGTAATCGTTTCATCTGTGATGATGACTTTCTCGATATCGTCACGCGATGGGACGGTGAACATCACATCGAGCATCATTTCTTCGATAATCGAGCGGAGACCGCGCGCGCCAGTCTTACGTTTGATCGCAAGTTTGGCGATTTCGATCAATGCCTCGTCTGTGAACGTCAATTCGACATCGTCAAGCTCGAGCATTTTCTCGTACTGACGAACGAGGGCATTTTTCGGCTTCGTCAAGATTTCAACGAGTGCTTCCTCATCAAGTGTCGTGAGCGTCGCCATGACTGGCAAACGACCGATGAACTCAGGAATCAAACCGAATTTTTGAAGGTCTTCAGGAAGTGCGCGGGCGAGCAAGTCTTCTTGCGTCAACTCGCGATTCTCTTGATCGTTTCCGAAACCGATGACTTTCTTCCCGATTCGGCGTTTGACGACCGATTCAATCCCGGCGAATGCTCCGCCGACGATGAAGAGAATGTTTGTCGTATCGATTTGGATGAATTCTTGATGCGGATGCTTACGTCCACCTTGTGGCGGTACGCTTGCTGTCGTGCCTTCAAGAATTTTAAGGAGTGCCTGCTGAACGCCTTCACCGGATACGTCGCGCGTAATCGATGGGTTTTCAGACTTACGAGCAATCTTATCGATCTCATCAATATAGATGATTCCTTTTTCAGCCTTCTCGACATCATAGTCAGCTGATTGGATCAATTTGAGCAAGATATTTTCGACGTCTTCACCGACGTAACCCGCTTCCGTCAAGCTCGTCGCATCCGCGATTGCGAATGGGACGTTCAAGACGCGAGCCATCGTCTGGGCGAGAAGCGTCTTCCCGCTACCAGTTGGTCCGATCATGACGATGTTCGACTTCGCAAGTTCGACATCATCCGAACGGCCGCCGGCGTTGATGCGTTTATAGTGGTTATAGACAGCGACTGAAAGCGCACGTTTCGCGCGGTCTTGTCCAATGACATAATCGTCTAGAATGTTACGAATCTCTTGTGGTTTCGGAATGTCTTTGAATTCGACTTCTTCCTCTACACCGAGCTCTTCCTCAACGATTTCATTGCAAAGTTCGATACACTCATCGCAAATGTATACGCCTGGTCCGGCGACCAACTTACGAACTTGTTCTTGCGATTTTCCGCAAAACGAGCACTTGAGTTGCCCCTTTTCCTCGTTAAATTTGAACATTCGATACACCCCTTCTGTGGTGAAAATGGATGTAAGTGCGATAAATCGCGATTTGTATTTTCTGGTGCGATGCACCGTGAAAAGACATTTTACATCTCTGCGTTGAAATAATTGTAGCATGAACATATTGCGACTTCAAAGAATTACACATCCAAAGTGTTGTGACAGAAAAAAGGACGACCGCTAAGCAGTCGTCCCACTAAAAATCAACTTACTTCGCTTTACCGTTTTCAACGAGGATGTCGATCGCTTTACGGAATTTGAGGTCACCTTTAAGTGTCTCAAGACCGCCTTGTGGAGCGAGCATCGTACGGAGTTGATCCGGTGCGATGTTGTAAAGTTTAGACATTTCTTCAAGCTCTTTCTCAGCATCTTCGTCAGATACTTCGATTGCTTCTTTGTCAGCGATTGCTTTCAAGACGAGACGAGCTTTAACGCGCTCTTCAGCTTGCTCTTTCATCTCTTCGCGCATTGCTTCTTCAGAAGTACCAGTGAGTTCGAAGTACATGTTAAGGTCGATTCCTTGTGAAGATACACGTGAACCGAACTCTTGTACCATGCGGTCTACTTCTTGGTCAACGAGAACTTGTGGTACGTCGATTGTCGCGTTAGCAGTTGCCTGCTCAACGAGTTGGTCGCGCATTGTACCTTCAGCTTCTTGTTTCTTACCAGCTTCTAAACGCTCACGGATGCTCGCTTTCAACTCGTCGAGTGTCGAAACAGACTCGTCGATGTCTTTTGCGAACTCGTCGTCGAGTTCAGGAACTTGTTTTGTTTTAACTTCGTGAAGCTTGACTTTGAATGTCGCTGGTTTACCCGCTAAGTTTTCAGCGTGGTACTCTTCAGGGAATGTTACTTCAACGTCTTTTTCTTCACCAGCAGTCATGCCGACCATTTGCTCTTCAAATCCTGGGATGAATTGACCAGAACCGATTTCGAGTGTGTAGTTCTCAGCTGTGCCGCCTTCGAACTGCTCACCGTCAGCGAAACCTGCGAAATCAAATACAGCTGTATCGCCGTTTTCGATTGCACCTTCTTTAACAGCGAGTTCTGCACCTTGCTGTTGAAGTGCTTCAAGTTCTGCTGTTACTTCGTCTTCTGTTACTTCAGTTGAAACAGCTTCGTACTCGAGGCCTTTGTATTCGCCAAGCTCAGCTTCTGGCTCAACCACGAATGTCACTTTGAAAGCGACTGGTTTGCCTTTCTCGAGCGTGCCGTCTACATCGATGTTTTCGAGCGCGATTGGTTCGAAACCAGCTTCTTCAACCGCACCTTGGATTGTGTCGCGGTAGAGAATGTCGAGCGCATCTTGATAGAGTGCTTCTTCTCCATACATTTTGTTGAACATTGGGCGTGGCAATTTACCTTTACGGAAGCCAGGCACGTTCAAGTCTTTGACGACTGTTTTAAATGCGGCGTCAACTGCTTTATCAAAAGCTTCTGCAGGAGCTTCGTACGTGAGTACGCCTTGGCTACCTGATGTTTTTTCCCATTTTGCTGTCATGCTAAGTCCCTCCAACAATTCGTTTATACCGTACAAAAATGTACAACAATCCGTATTATAGCATAAATCCTCGGTATGCACACAAGGATTTAGTCTAATAACGCCTGTGTGAAGCGCAGATCCGCCTCTAAAATCGCAGCTGCCAAACCGTCGACTGCCTCGTCATGCAAAATCGCTTGTTTCGCCTGTACGAGTGCCTGTTCCACATCCGCTTTTTCGGCCGGCACATACGGATAATGCGTGTACATATAGTTCATCAACAACTGAGTCCCGATCTCATCGCCCTCAACTGATTTTTGAAGCGATAGGACAGTCTTCTCCCACGTCTCGATGTGCGATGTTGCCTCCATTTGCGACATCTCGTTTGTTGAATCCCCATCCGACCACTTGATGACCGCCAGTTCGGCAAAAGCTTTCTCTAACACGATTAATTTGACGAGCTTCGGTCGCTTGGATACGAGTAGCTCATGCAGCACATTGTCGAGCACCGAATCGATATTGAAATGAACATGTTGCAACGCCTCGATTTGTTCCCCTGTACTGCCGCGCGTCAACGTCCGTTTCAATTTGGCGATGGCCGCCGGAAACTCCGTCATCTTCAATACTTGAAGCACTTGATGTGCCTGTGTGTTGACCGTATCTTTTTTGTCTTGCCATTCGAGGTACTGGTTGATCCAGTGCGCCGCTTCAAACGGCTGGTCCCGCATGATGTAATACTGCGCGATCTGTAATCCGCCCGAAGCCGGTTCTTCCGCTTCCGCCATCTGGATGGCGACGAGTTCCTGCAACTTCTCGAGCGTTTCCGGGTCGTCCGGTTTTTCCATCGCACATTGGAAGATTTCCATGAAAATAAACGGGTCACCCGGAATCGCCTGATACCAATCCCATAAAATCGGTTCGATCCGCTGTCGTTCCCCAGAGGCATCTGCTTCTTGAATCATCTTATGCAGGCGCGACCAATTCCCGGGGAACGGATAGTCCTGGTCCTTTTCCTTCTCCATCTTCCCTCACCCTCTCTTCCATTCCCTTTCATCTTCCGTTAGGACGCGATTCCTTGTCAATCGATTTCCCGGAAAATGAAAAAAGAGACGTTCTCCGTAGAGAACATCTCTATTTTAATGGAAGCGTCCCAAGAGGGATTCGAACCCCCGACCGACGGCTTAGCTTACCACCATGACTTTCGTCACCAACATCGTGTTGTTTGTAGTCTGGACTATATCTTCACCGTTTCAGGTGCGACACGTGTAGTCTCTACGGAACCTCACGATAATCATCTGCAAAAAGAATATTTTGCTTTTGATTATTCTTTGGTGTTTTTACCCTCAATGAAATAGATTTTTCAAAAAGATTCGGTTCAAAGTAATAACAGGTATCAGTCTGTGGACAATATACACAGTATACATCAATTTCATCTTTGTTTATAAACCGCGTCTGAACTCCACTCGCGGTACTATAGCTTGAACGAAACCGAACATTTAGAACCCCGTTTGTGTTTAGTTCTCTGTACTTAACTTGAATCCGTTTAAACTGGTTGTCTTTGTAAACAACTAAGTCAAACGGTGCATGTTCAGTTGCAGGGAACAAAATCATAAACCCTTTTTGATATAAATCTACTTGAGCCTTTAAAACACCTAAATCTCCCTTACTTTTTGTGTGATGATACATAAAACATCACTCCTTAAGAGATCGTAAGTTTCCTCGGTATTACCATCAGCATCATCTGTTAAGGCTTCACCGATATAGTGTCGTCCACTTTATAGGTTTCTGTTTCCCTATAAAGGCTCCTATTTGTCTTGAAGGCCGTTGCTCTATCCTGCTGAGCTATTGGGACATTGACATGAAAACTATAATAGAAAAATGGTTTCCTGTCAATCGATTTCCCATTCGAAACTCATAGTTTTCCTGCGATGTCCAAATCTTCGACGTGAGAACCGTCTTCCGATCGATAAAAACGTACCGCCGCTTCCCCGTTTTCTAGGTCAAGAAGCGCATACGTTTTGTCCGAACGTCCCCGTGGCATCCGAATCGAACCCGGGTTGATGTAGACGACCCCGTCCTCGATCAAAGCACCCGCCACATGCGAGTGACCGAACAAGACGACGTTCGCGCCGACTTCCTCCGCCCGGTAACGCAGCCGATTCAAGTCGAATTTGACGTCGTGATGATGCCCGTGGACGATGAGGATCGTACCGGCATCCGTCGTCTCAATCCGTTCGAGCGGAAGGTCTCCACCAAAATCACAATTCCCACGGACCGTTCGATACGGCAATAGATGTTCATCGACAAGTGCGAGTTGTGAATCGCCGCAATGGAACGCGTCATCAATCTCCGCCTCGTGTCGTTCAAAAATCGTTGTCAATTCTTCCGTCAGACCATGACTATCACTCACTATTAGAAAACGCATAAGCTTCATCCTTTCATGAATGGAATGATTTCTGCCTCCAGTTTTCGTAATGCCTGTCCACGGTGACTGACGACCGCTTTTTCTTCACGTTCTAGTTCGGCCGCCGTCTTGTGGAGCGATGGAACGATAAAGAGCGGGTCGTATCCGAAACCGTTCTCGCCACGTGGGGAATAGCCGATTGTCCCTTCAATTGTTCCGCGAACGGTCAACGTCTCTCCTGTCGGTTTCGCCAGACAGAGGGCACAGACGAAGCGAGCCACGCGATTCGTTTCGCCGTTCAATTTTTCAAGAAGAAGCGCATTGTTCGCCTCATCCGACTTTTCAGGACCGGCGAAGCGAGCTGAATATACACCAGGTGCCCCGTCGAGCGCGTCGACTTCAAGACCGGAGTCGTCCGCCAGAACAGCATGCCCGAAATAGGCAGCCGCTTCCGTCGCTTTTAACGCCGCATTTTCTTCAAATGTCGTCCCTGTCTCATCTGTTTCCGGCGCATCCGGATAGTCGAGTAGTGATTCGACCTCAAATCCGAGCGGTGTCAACATCCCTTCTAGTTCTTTTACTTTCCCGGGATTGTGTGTCGCAATGATCAACTTCATAATGTCTCCTCCGAACGTTCTCCGACGTACCACCAAGAAGCACCGAGTGCCTCTTCAGCCGTCTTGAATAATGATTCGATTCCGTGTTGTGCAAGCGCGAGCATCTCGTTCATCTCTTGAAGCGTGAACGTCGCCTCTTCACCTGTCCCCTGAACTTCGACGAACCGACCGCTCGCCGTCATGACGACGTTCATGTCGACCTCAGCCGCCGCGTCTTCCATATAGTCCAAGTCGAGAACGAGTTCATCGGTCCGTCCGACCGAGATTGCCGCGACGCCTTCTTTGATCGGTGTATCGTCGAGCTTCCCTTGACGGATTAACCGGTCGACAGCGAGGACGAGGGCACAAAACCCACCCGTGATGGATGCCGTACGCGTCCCGCCATCCGCTTGGATGACATCACAGTCAATCCAAATCGTGCGTTCTCCGAGACGTTCCAAGTCAACGACCGAGCGGAGTGATCGGGCGATGAGACGCTGAATCTCCATCGTTCGACCCGATTGTTTCCCACGTACCGCTTCTCGGACAGTCCGGTCACCTGTCGCACGTGGCAACATCGCATACTCGGCATTGATCCAGCCTTGCTTCTTCCCGCGAAGGAAGTTCGGAACACGTTCTTCGACAGTCGCTGTACAAATCACTTTCGTATCACCAATCGAAATGAGGACAGACCCTTCCGCATGCTTATTCACATGAGGTACGATCTCGACTGTTCGTAATTCATCAAATCGTCTCGTATCACGCAATGCCGGTCACCTCGACTTTCTCCGCATGGACCGGACGACCGAGCCATTCGCTCGCTAGTCGGTCAAACAGTTCAATGTCCCCCGTCGCATAAAAGGCATGGGATGGGACAGTATCTAATCCGTTCTCAAGCTCTTGATAATCAAGCATCGCTGCGACTTCAAGCGCCGTCTCGTCACCCGACGAGATGAGGTGCACGTTCGGTCCGACCACGTCCTGGATGACAGGCGCAAGAATCGGATAGTGCGTACAACCGAGAATGAGTGTATCCATCTCGGAAGGTTGTAGCGGACGCAGCGCCTCTTCCACGATTTGACGGACGCGGTCTCCCGACACGTCCCCCGCTTCAACGAGCGGGACAAAAGGCGGGCAAGCGAGTGAGTACACGTCGACCTCACCAGCCACGTGACGAAGCGCCTTCTCATAAGAAGCGCTCTCAATCGTCATCTTCGTACCGATGACACCGATATGTTTGTTTCGCGTCCCTTTGACGGCCGCACGGGCACCTGGGTCGATGACACCGATGACCGGGATATCGAGGCGTTTCCGCGCCTCTTTCAAAACGACCGCCGTCGCCGTGTTACACGCGATGACAATCATTTTGACGTCTTTCTTCAATAGAAACTCAATGAGTTCCCATGTATAAGCTTCAATCTCATCGTGCGGACGCGGCCCGTATGGACAGCGTTCCGTATCCCCGATATAGATAATTTCTTCTTTAGGGAGCTGGCGCATCAATTCTTTGACTACCGTCAACCCGCCGACTCCTGAATCGAGGACTCCAATCGCTCGTTTCATTTTGCATCACTTCCATTCTCACCTATCTTACCAAAAAACATCAGACGGAAAAAGAAACGTTCCCATGACAAAAAAAGACGAGGTCGCCAGTGGCGCCTCGTCCCTTACCCGAATTACTGAGCAAGACCTTCGCTAGTGAGCATGTCAGAAAGCGTGTTGATCGCTTCTTCTGCATCTTCACCTTCAGCAGTGATCTTGATTGTAGAATCTTTTGCGATACCGAGTGAAAGTACACCCATGATCGACTTCAAGTTAACTATTTTACCATTGTACTCGAGGTTGATGTCTGATTGGAACTTAGAAGCTGTGTTAACCAACTGAGTAGCTGGACGAGCGTGAATTCCTGAATCAGCAACGACTGTGAACGTTTTTTCCATGAGATGATGGTCTCCCTTCAAAATTCAATTCTACAGGCGAACCGGCAGAATATTTTTTGTTTGTGAACTCATTATCAAATGATAGCGGATTCGCAAAAATTCTGCAAGCGGTTTTTATATTCCGGAGTCCATTCCGTTGGACGACCTTCCTTCGTCAAATGAACGAGGCTCGTTCGTCCCGCGAAGAGGAGTTGCTCTCCGTCATATGCCCCGTAATGAATATCACATGAAGTGTTTCCGACCGTCAAGATATTGGCATGCACGGTCAGCTGTTGACGTGGCATGACTTGTCGAACATAGTCACATTGCGCATCGGCGACGACGACAAACCCATCCTTTAAGGAGAATCCTGTCGCTTCTAACAACTCAATTCGCGCATCTTCGAAATAGATGAACGGGATTGTGTTGTTCATGTGACCGTACGGATCGCACTCCGAAAAGCGAACTTTTACATCGAGCGCAATCCCTGCTTTGACACGTGTTTCCCAACCTGGCTCTCGAAAGTACTTGGTCATCGGCTCGCTTACGCCTCGACCGCAGAACCGGTGCGACCTTTGTCACTACCGAAGAACTGTTTGAACGAATGAAGCGTCGTTTGACGGTTCATCGAAGCGATTGACGTCGTGAGCGGGATGCCTTTCGGACAAACTTCGACACAGTTTTGTGCGTTTCCGCACTGCATGATGCCGCCGTCTTCCATAAGTGCTTCGAGGCGGTCTTCCGCGTGGAAGGCACCTGTTGGATGCGAGTTGAAGAGACGGACTTGCGAGATCGCCGCTGGACCGATGAAGTCCGATTTGTCGTTGACGTTTGGACACGCTTCAAGACAAACCCCACATGTCATACATTTTGATAACTCGTACGCCCATTGGCGTTTGTTTTCTGGCATACGCGGTCCTGGACCGAGGTCATACGTTCCATCGATTGGAACCCATGCCTTCACTTTTTTCAACGCGTCGAACATGCGTTGACGGTCGACTTGAAGGTCACGGATAACCGGGAACGTCTTCATCGGCGCGAGGCGGATCGGTTGCTCGAGTTTATCGACGAGCGCTGTACACGATTGGCGTGGCTTCCCGTTGATGATCATCGAGCAGGCACCACATACTTCCTCGAGACAGTTCATGTCCCAGTTGATCGGTGTCGTCTTGTCGCCGTTCGCGTTGACCGGGTTACGGCGGATTTCCATCAATGCCGAGATCACGTTCATGTTCGGACGGTACGGCACCGTGAATTCTTCAGTATATGTTGCTTGATCCGGTCCATCTTGACGTTCGATGATGAAGCGGATGTCTTTTTGTTCAGATTGCATTGGCGTCGTCATTTCGTCTTCGCCCCTTTCTTCGAGTAATCCCGTTTACGTGGCGGGATTAACGAAACATCGATGTCTTCATACGAGATATCGACTTCCCCATCTTTGTAACGTGCCATCGTCGTCTTCATGAACTGCTCGTCATTACGTTCCGGGAATTCCGGTTTGTAATGGGCACCACGGCTCTCGTCCCGCTTGAGTGCGCCGAGTGTGATGACGCGTGCGAGGTCGAGCATGTGGTCGAGCTGTCGAATGAACGATGCCCCTTGGTTGCTCCAACGTGCCGTATCCGTAGCCGAGATGTTATGGAAACGTTCACGCAATTCTTGGATTTTCTTGTCCGTCGCTTCGAGCTTGTCGTTATAACGAACGACTGTGACGTTGTCCGTCATGAGTTCACCGAGTTCACGGTGGATTTGATATGCGTTCTCTGTTCCATCCATCGCAAGGATGTCGTTGAAGCGTTCAATCTCTTCACGCTCGTTGAAGTTGAAGAGTGCGTCTGAGACGCTTTCTGTCGCTTGGTCGAGACCACGCATGTAGTTGACCGCTGCAGGACCTGCTTCCATTCCACCGTGAACGGCTGAGAGAAGTGAGTTCGCACCGAGACGGTTCGCACCGTGCATCGAGTAGTCACATTCACCGGCTGCGAAGAGTCCAGGGATGTTTGTCATTTGATCGTAGTCGACCCACAGTCCGCCCATCGAATAGTGGACTGCCGGGAAGATCTTCATCGGTACTTTACGCGGGTCGTCCCCTACGAATTTCTCGTAGATTTCGAGGATCCCACCAAGTTTGATGTCGAGTTCTTTCGAATCTTTGTGAGACAAGTCGAGGTACACCATGTTCTCGCCGTTGACGCCGAGTTTTTGGTTAACACATACATCGAAGATCTCACGTGTCGCGATATCACGCGGTACGAGGTTTCCGTATGCTGGATATTTCTCTTCGAGGAAGTACCATGGCTTCCCGTCTTTGTATGTCCAGACACGTCCACCTTCCCCACGAGCCGATTCACTCATGAGACGAAGTTTATCGTCCCCTGGAATCGCAGTCGGGTGAATTTGGATGAACTCCCCGTTCGCGTAGACTGCACCTTGGCGGTAAACCGCTGCCGCTGCTTGTCCTGTGTTGATGACCGAGTTTGTCGACTTACCGAAGATGACCCCTGGGCCACCTGTCGCCAAGATGACCGCGTCCGATGGGAACGCTTTAATTTCCATCGAGCGCAAATCCTGACAGACCGCACCACGGCAGATGCCTTCTTCATCGATGACGGCACGAAGGAATTCCCATCCTTCATATTTCTCGACAAGACCTTGTGCTTCATAGCGACGAACCTGCTCATCGAGTGCATATAGAAGTTGTTGACCTGTTGTCGCTCCAGCGTATGCCGTACGGTGGTGAAGCGTTCCACCGAAACGACGGAAGTCTAAGAGACCTTCTGGCGTACGGTTGAACATGACACCCATCCGGTCGAACATGTGGATGATTTTCGGTGCATTCTCTGCCATTTTTTGAACAGGTGGTTGGTTGGCGAGGAAGTCGCCTCCGTAGACCGTGTCGTCAAAGTGTTGCCAAGGAGAATCGCCTTCCCCTTTCGTGTTGACGGCCCCGTTGATGCCACCTTGGGCACAAACTGAATGTGAACGCTTGACCGGTACAAGCGAGAATAGTTTTACCGGAACACCCATCTCTGCCGACTTGATAGTCGCCATGAGTCCAGCTAGACCGCCACCGATGACGATCAAACTTTGATTTGCCATGTAAAATTCCCCCTAATTACAAGATGCCTGCAAACGTCAAAATCGAACGGATGCCGACAAAAGATAGTGCCAAGAACACGACACCTGATACGTAGCTCATGAGACGTTGCGAACGAGGTGACTGTGTGATTCCCCACGTGATCGAGAACGACCAAAGACCGTTCGCGAAGTGGAAAGTAGCCGAAAGGATTCCGACTATGTAGAAGATCAACATGAGCGGGTTGTCGACGATGTTTTGCATCATCTCCGCATTGACTTCTACCCCGCGTAATTTCGCTAAGCGCGTTTCCCAAACGTGCCACGCGATAAAGATGACGAGGAAGACCCCTGTGAAGCGTTGGAAGAGATACAACCAGTTGCGTGCGTATGAGTAACGGTTCGAGTTAATCGATCCGAGAAACGCATAGTACACGCCGTACACGCCGTGGAAGATCATCGGCAATGCGATAATCGTCACTTCAAGGAAGTACAGATACGGTAAGTTCTCCATGAATTTTGCTGCTTTGTTGAATGACTCCACCCCATCGACGATGTAGTAGTTGACCGATAAGTGAACGATCAAAAACAAACCGATTGGAATGACCCCAAGTAGCGAATGGACTTTACGACTGAAGTAGTCACGATGCGCTGCCATTCTAGTTCCCCCTTTTCACGAGCATTGGCTCGTTTTGTCAATAAAAGCGTTTTCAAATGCAGATATAGCTTTCTGACTCCTATTCTACTCTTGTGAAAATTGTATGACAAGATAACCTAGCCGATTTGTGCCACATTCTTTTCAAAAATACAGGATGACCAAATTCCGATTGGTCGTTATAATGATATAGAGAGATTGGAGTGATGGGATAGAATGGAAACGATGAGCCAACCAATTTTCGCGATTGAACTTCTTCGCGACTATGTGTTGACGGACTTGCTTGGTGAAGATTACGCCCAAGTCATCTATTGGTCAGGAAAACGGGTCGCCCGCAAATTCCCGACGATGTCTGACGATGAACTGACTGCATTCTTCGACGAGGCAGGTTGGGGAGCGTTGACGCTCAAAAAGGAACGTGGGAGTAAATTTACATACGAACTGATCCCACCGCCCACGACCCAAGCCAAGGCGACCGGTTACTATCAGCTCGAAGCTGGATTTTTAGCCGAACAGATTGCAGGTCGTTTCCAGTGCGTCGCGGAAGGATATGCCGATCCCGCCCGAAAAACTGTCCAAATCACCGTCCAACTAGACCGGAAAGACGATTACGAATAAGAGTCGATGCGTTTCGCATCGACTCTTATTTTTGTTTAGTGTGAAGTTGTTGACGCATGTAGCGACGGAATTCGTTGAGTTCATGTTGATCAAACGTCACGTCTTCCCCTTCATAGCCCCGAGTCGCCTTACGAACGACCGTCACAACATTTCCCGGAAAATGTCCGTTCTCTATCACCCAACCGAGCGCTTCTTGTTTCGAGAGAAGGACACGTTCTTGTTCATAGGCCAGTCCGCGTAACAAGTTCAACACGCAATAAATCGGATTTTCATCCATCGTATCGAGACAGTCGAACGCATCTGCCAGAATTGCATCAGAAAAATGAGCGGAATCGAATCCGCAGAGCAATTGATGAAGTGGCTGTCCGCGCCAAGTGATACCTCGTTCTAAAATCATCAACATATGAGCTGCCAAATCCGGATCGGTGAATCCTTGTTGCAATTCGGTTCGCTCTTCCCTACCTGCCTTTTCAAAACGAGAACGCCACCCTTCACTATAGTGAAACTCGAAGGGACTCGGGTGACACCAGTCTTTTATCTGGACCATCGTCATGATACTCAGTTCGAGCGGATATGGTTCGTTGGAGTATAAGAGACAACAGTCGATGAGTTTTTGTCGTTCCTCCCGAGTCAATGCGTTCGATACGACGAGCAACAAATCTACATCACTTCGTTTCGGATGAAAGCCACCCATCGCTAATGAACCATGAATGTATATATGCTGAACGGTTGGTAGAAATTCATCAATCGCTCTCACGAATGAAGCGATTGTATTCTCCACGTCTGTCGGAAGCTGTCTCATTCATCCGTATCCTCATGCACATATTGAAGGACAGTCTCCGCCAGTTTTTCCGGTAGTCCCGCTTCTTTCAATTGTTCGAGCGAGGCCAGGCGAATCTGTTTCATCGACCCGAAATGACGAATGAGCTGTTGACGACGCTTCGGACCTACTCCTGGAATCTCGTCTAGAATCGACTTCGTCATCTTCTTCGTCCGCAAGCTACGGTGGAAGGTGATAGCGAAACGGTGGACCTCGTCTTGCATCCGCTGTAATAGATAAAAAGCACTCGATCGTGGATGGAGTTCAACGACCGCACCATGTTCTCCGAACAACAGTTGACTCGTCCGATGTCGGTCATCCTTTTTGAGTGAGCCGACCGGCAAGTCGAGTCCGAACTCGTTTTGGATGACGTCGAGCGCGGCATTCAATTGCCCGATTCCTCCATCAATCAATAAGAGATCCGGTAACCGCTTGTCTTCTGTCAACAGGCGGCGGAACCGTCGCCGCACGACTTCGCGCATCGTCTCATAATCATCGGGTCCTTGGACGGTCCGAATCTTATATTTCCGATACTCTTTCTTGAGTGGCTTCCCATCTTCAAAGACGACGAGCGCCGATACGGCGTCCGCCCCTTGAATGTTCGCGTTATCGATGATGTCGACACGCGACAAGTTCGGGATGCCGATTGCTTCCCCGAGTTCACGCATCGCGAGCAACGTCCGCTCTTCGTCTCGTGCGAGCAATTCGAACTTCTCGTTCAAGGCGATCGTTGCGTTCTTCGTCGCCAAATCGAGTAGTTGCTTTTTCGCCCCACGTTTCGGTTGCATCACTTTCGTGCCGATGGCGTCATTCAATAAATCGAGACGGACCGTTTCCGGTACGAGGATCTCTTTTGGCACGACGTTTTGTTCATAGAACTGGACGATGAAACTTTCGAGTTCTTCGGAAGGCTCTCCATGCATCGGGAAGAGCGAGACGTCTCGCTCGATCATCTTCCCGCCTCGCATATAGAACACTTGGACACACATCCAGCCCCGGTCAAGCGTATAACCGAAGACGTCTCGCGCCGTCGGGTCGGCCGTAATCATATTCTGTTTATTCATGATCGATTCGACCGCTCGAATCTGGTCGCGTAGTTCAGCAGCCCGCTCGAACTGCATGTCTTCAGCGGCACGTCCCATCTCCACATTCAGCTTGGCGAGCGTCTCACTCGTCTCACCGTTCAGGAAACGACGAATCTCGTTGACGATCTCTTTTTGCGAATCCGTGTCGACCGCGAGCTCACAAGGTCCTAAGCACTGCCCGATGTGATAATAGAGACAAAGTTTCTTTGGCATCGGCTGACATTTACGGAGCGGGTAGAGTTTATCGAGCAGACGTTTCGTCTCGTTCGCCGCGTAAGCGTTCGGATACGGTCCGAAGTAATGTCCGCCGTCTTTCTTTAACTTCCGTGTCGTCAATAGACGCGGATATGGTTCGTTCGTGATTTTGATGTAAGGATACGTCTTATCATCTTTCAGGCGAATATTGTACTTCGGGTCATGTTTTTTGATGAGCGTCATTTCAAGGAGCAACGCCTCGAGTTCGCTCGCCGTCACGATGTACTCAAAGTCACGAATCTCTGCGACGAGACGCATCGTCTTGATGTCGTGCGCGCCCGTGAAATAAGAGCGGACCCGATTCTTGAGGTTTTTTGCTTTCCCTACATAGATGACCTCGCCATATTCATTTTTGTGCAGATAGCAACCCGGTTCGTCCGGGAGTAATGCCAATTTATGTTTAATGTGATCGGTATGACTCAATTCCATTCACCTCAGTTTAGCTTCCTCCTGGACGGGAAAAAGAGTGTGATATCTCGTCAGAGGAGGATTTTATATTATGAAACGATACGATGTCATTATTGTCGGTAGCGGATCAGCCGCGAGCCAAGTCGCCACGATTTTACGTGACGCCGGTAAAGAGATTGCTATCATTGAAAACTGGACGTTCGGAGGAACGTGTCCCCAGCGTGGATGTGACCCGAAAAAAATGCTCGCCGAAGGTGCCGAACTTCTCGCCCGTACGGAACGTATGCGCGAGCTCGGCGTCGAAGGAAGCCTATCCCTCGATTGGTCGTCCTTTAAAAAGCGGATTGATGAATATCGCTTCTCGATTCCTACGTCAAAAACGCAACATTGGAACGAGATGAACATTGATTTATATCAAGGGGAGCCTCACTTTATCGATGAAGACTCGATCGTCATCGATGGTCACGAGCTCTCCGCCCCTCAATTTTTAATCGCGACGGGCCAAACACCACGTCCTCTCGACATCCCAGGTGGCGAACTGGCCATCACGAGCGATGATGTGTTCGACCTCGACACGTTACCGAAATCGATTCATATTGTCGGTGCCGGTTATATCGCTTTTGAATTCGCCCATATCTTCCGACGCTTCGGAAGCGACGTGACCCTTCTCATTCGTTCACGTGCGCTGAAGGCATTCGACCCGAACGTCGTCCATCGGCTCCTCGAAGAATCAAAACGAATCGGGATCACTGTCCGACACGACGTCGAACCGACACGAATCGACGGGAACGTCTTAACGTTATCAGATGACTCTACCCTTGAAGGAGTTGTCCTTAACGCCACCGGGCGAATTCCAAGCATCGAGCGACTTCATCTCGAAGCAGCAGGCGTCAATGCCGATCATCATGGTGTTCAGGTGAACGAGCATCTCCAGACGAGCAACCCGAATATATACGCCGCCGGAGACGTCGCTAATAGTCCAAATCCCGCACTCACTCCGTTCGCCGGTCAGGAAGGTCGTCTCGCTGCATTGAACATGCTTCACGGGAATACGCGGGCACTTCCCGAGCGCCCAGCACCGACCATCGTCTATGCGACCCCACCGATTGCCAAAGTGGGGCTCACTGTGGAGGAAGCGGAAGCCGAGGGCATCGACTTCGACGTGAAAGAAACGGACATGTCCCATTTCCTCACCTATTCACGCATCAATGACACGACCGCCTATTCGAAAGTATTGTTGAGTGCGGAAGGTCATATTATCGGCGCACATCTGATTGGACACCATGCCCCGGAACTCATCAATCTGTTCTCTTTCATTATACAGAACAAACTGTCGCATCAACACGTGAAGCACTTAGAAGTCGCCTATCCGACGGCTGCCTCCGACCTGACCTATCTCATCTAAACAAAAGACGGGACTCGCCACACGGCGAATCCCGTCTTTCTCTTATTCGATTCCTTTATCCTTGTCTTCTTTCAATGCGTCTTGTAATGACTTCTCCCAAAGCGGGACCCCTTTTGCGTGCGCCGCACGTGAGATGAGGTGACCCCCAACAGGAGCCGTCAAGAGGACGAAGAAGAGACCGAGCAAGAGTCTTGCATCAAATACCCGTTCATCGACATATACGTGAAGGACGGCCGCAAAGAGGACGAACATGACACCGAGTGTCGCACTCTTTGAGGCAGCGTGTGTTCTCGAATAAATATCTGGGAGACGGATGAGACCGATCGCGGCGACGACCGTGAAGAAGACGCCGATGATCGTGAAGATGCCGGTAATGAGATCAAAGATCATTGTCGCGGTCATGTTGGATAATCTCTCCCCTCTCTAAGAATTTCGAGAACGCCACCGTTCCGATGAAGGCCAAAATACTGAGTAGCAAAATGACTTCAAAATATAGAGTCGTATCGAGCAGGATCGACAGTAACGCAACGACCGAGATGAGCGCGATCCCGATTGAGTCGAGCGCGATGACTCGGTCTGCCGTTGTCGGTCCTTTGACGACGCGATACAACATCATCAACATCGCAAGCAAGAGAATGGCGAGCGAGATGTAGATGAGAATGTCTAGTAAATCCATCACTCTGTCGCCTCCTTAATGCTTGATTCAAAGTTATCATAAATGTCTTTTTGTAATGCTTCCTTATCCGGCATGTTGAGCGCGTGGATATAGAGCACGGAATTGTCTTTTGACACCTGAACGACGAGCGTCCCTGGTGTGAGCGTGATCAGCATTGAGAGCAAGCTGACTTTCCAGCCTTTGTCGAGAGACGTCTCATACCGGAAGATTCCTGGTTGAATCTTGAGCTTTGGACTAAGGACGAGACGTAACACCTCGAAGTTCGCTAGGAACAGTTCCCGGATGAAGATGAGGAGCAGTTTAAACAGACGCCAGACGCGTGTGAAGTAAAAGCTGCCTCCCCCTGCCTTGAAGAATCGGCGCATCATGAACAAGATGAGCAATCCGAGTAGATACCCAACGAAGAATCCGCTCGTTGTGAACGATCCCGTGAGGAACATCCAGATGAACGCCAAGAAAAAGTTAATCAAAAGTTGATAAGCCATCTGTGTTTCACTCCTTTATCACGGCATCGATATAGATTTCTGGATTGACGAGCGGCTCAATCGCTTGCGTGATATACGGATGGATGGCTTCTGCCCCAAATCCGTATGCGACCGCAATGATGAGCAACAAGAAGACCGGCACAATCAAACGTTTTGTATATGGGACGAGTGGTCCATCATACTCACGCTTCGCCTCTCCCCAGAATCCGTTCAAGAAGATCTTCATGACCGAATAGAGGACGAAGAGACTTGATAAGAGGACGAGAAGTGGTCCGAACAGTTCTCCTTCGTCCATCCCGCCTGATACGATCAATAACTTCCCGAAGAATCCACTAAGTGGCGGAATCCCTGCAAGCGAGAGAGCTGCGAGGAAGAACGTCCATCCGAACAGTGGGAAGCGTGTGATGAGTCCACCCATATCGCGCAATTGACCGGATTTGGTGATCCCAATCATCATCCCGACGAGCATGAAGAGAACTGCCTTGATGATCATGTCGTGAATCAAGTAGTAGAGCGACCCTTCAAGGGACGTCTGCGTGTTGACCGAGATCCCGTACAAAATGACCCCGACCGCAATCATGATGTTGTAGATGATGATCAGCTTCACGTCGTTATAAGCGATGGCACCTGTCATCCCGATGAAGATTGTGAGGACAGCGAGAACCATGAGGAACGTCTGTAAAAACTCACCGTTCCCATCAAACAGTAACGTGTACGTCCGCAAGATCGAGTAGACCCCAACTTTCGTCAAGAGGGCCCCGAACATCGCAAGAATCGGAGTCGGCGCGACCACGTACGCTCCAGGGAGCCAGTAGTGAAGTGGGACGAGTGCCCCTTTCATCCCGAAGACGATGACGAACAGGACGCCGATGACGGTGATGACGTCCGGGTTATCGACGAGCGGGATCTTCATCGCCAAGTCTGCCAAGTTGAGCGTACCTGTAACGCCATAGAGCAAGGCGACCGACATGACGAAGAGTGCCGAGGCGATGATGTTCACGAGCAAGTATTTGATGGACTCCCGTAACTGGACGCCCCGTCCACCAAGTACAATCAACACGTATGAAGACATCAAGAAGACCTCGAAGAAGACGAACAAGTTGAAAATATCACCTGTCGTGAAGGCACCGTTCACCCCGACGAGCAAGAAGAGCATCGAAATGTACAAGTAGTTGCCTTCATATGAGTCTGAGAAGTAATGGACGGCGAACCACACGATGAAGAGCGTGAGGAGAGTCGACGTCGTCACGAGTAGGGCTGACAACATATCCGATACGAGTGTAATCCCGAACGGCGCTTGCCAGTTCCCGAGGTTGAGGGTTTGAATCCCCTCCGTGGAGACCGTGTGCACAAGGAAGAGTGACACGATCGCCGTAATAACTAAAGCTCCAAGAGCCATCACACGCTGCAGCTGGACCCGTTTTGGCATGAACATCATGATGATGGCCGCAAGCGCAGGAATGACGATTGGAAAGACCGGTAAGTTAATCATACGATTCTGTTCCTTTCATTTCTTCCATATTGTCCGTGCTGAGCTCCTGATACGTGCGGTAGGCAAGTACGAGGAAGAACGCCGTCACCCCGAAACTGATGACGATTGCCGTCAAGACGAGCGCTTGCGGTAACGGGTCTGTGAATTCAGTCACACCGTCGACGAGGACAGGGGCTGCCCCTGTCTTCAAACCTGCCGTCGTCAAGACGAGAAGGTGTGCCGCGTGACTGAATAAGGCTGTGCCGATGATGATGCGTAACAAACTTCTTGAGAGAACAAGATAGACGGCACACATCGTCAAGACACCGATAATGATGCTAACGAAGATTTCCATTATTCACTCTCTCCAATCGTTTGTATAATCGTCAAGGTGATTCCGATGACTACGAGATAAACCCCTAAGTCGAACGCGATCGCCGTGTGGAGCGTCTGCTCACCGAGAAGTGGTAAGTCAAACTTCCCGTAAGCATGCGTCAAGAACGGACGTCCCAAGAATACCGAGTGAAGACCTGTCGCGAGTGCAATCAACAATCCACTTGCCGTCATGAGACGGTAGTCGATTGGGAGCACGTTCGCGAGCGTCTTCGAATCAAATGCGAGTAGCAACAAGACGAGTGCCGCGGATGTCATCAATCCACCGATGAACCCTCCACCTGGTGAATAATGACCGGCAAAGAACAAATCGATCGAGAAGATGACGATGATGAAGAAAATGATAATCGCGGCCGTCTGCAAAATGACGTCATTGACGCGTTTGCTGTTTTGCTTCATGTGCACCTTCTCCTTTCGTACGTCGTGTTGTTCTAAATTTAATCATCGTGTAGATTCCGAAAGCCGCAATTCCGAGAACGACGATTTCAAACAAAGTATCAAATCCACGGAAGTCGACAAGGACGACGTTGACCATGTTTTTACCTGCTGCAAGCTCATACACGTTCTCTTTGTAATACTCTGAGATCGAGGTGAGCGATTTGTTCGTGAGCGCCATGAAGCTGAGAAGCGTCACGGTCGTTCCGACGAGAATGGCCACGATGGCATTCCCGACTTTGAAACGCATCCGTACTTCCTTCTTGCTGATGTCCGGCATGTGATAGAACACGAGCAAGAACAAGGCAACCGAGACCGTCTCGATGACGAGCTGTGTAAGTGCCAAGTCAGGTGCACCGAAGAAGACGAAGAACAGTGCCACGCCGTACCCGACAACCCCGAGTAAGATGATGGACGGGAGACGCGACTTCATGAAGAGAATCGCGAGCGCCGCAAGCATGACGACAGCGCCTAGCACGTATTCATACGGTGCAATCTCTGCCAAGTTCTCGAACGAGAATCGGTACATGTCGAACCACCAGATGCTAAAGAGCATCATGCCTGAGAGGAAGACGAAAATATAGATCAAATACGACCGGATGAAACCAGTCATGTAGTTGTCTTTAAAGCGATATGCCGCCTTGTTTGACCAGACGAGCGTACCATCGTATATCCCGTTGAGCGTCAAACGATGTGGGATCCGATTGTAGATGCCCATCCATTTGCCCATTTGCCAGAACAACAATGAACCGAGAAGGATAACCCCGATTGTCATATATAGTTCAGGCGTGAGACCGTGCCAGAAATAAATATCTACCTTTACATCTTGCCCTTGCGCGACGAGTGTCGGATAAATCGACTCGACGGCCGGTTTGATGAGCGAGTTCGACAAAACGTTCGGGAAGAACCCGAGACCTACAACGAGAAGCGCGAGGATGGCCGGCGAAATCAACATGCCGATCGGCGCCTCATGCGGTTGTTTTGGCAATTGATCGAACTTCGCTTTGCCCATGAACGTCCGTGTAAACAGCATGATGCTGTAGATGAACGTGAACACACTTCCGACGAACGCGATGACCGGAAGTAAGATTCCAATCGTATCGAGTGCGAAGAAGTCGGCCGAGAAGACTTTCGTCGTCGCCTTCAAGAACATCTCTTTACTCAAGAAACCATTAAACGGCGGAAGACCGGCCATTGATAACGAACCGATGACGGCAATCGTGAACGTGATCGGCATGACCGTCATCAGACCGCCAAGCTTACGAATGTCACGTGTACCCGTCTCGTGGTCGACAATCCCGGCCATCATAAAGAGCGAGCCTTTGAATGTCGCGTGGTTGATCAAATGGAAGATTGCTGCGATCGTCGCGACCATAAAGATATTGTCATCCATACCGTCATAGTGGAGCGCAGCCGCACCAAGACCAAGGAGTGACATAATCAACCCGAGCTGACTGACTGTCGAGAATGCCAAGATTCCCTTCAAGTCGGTCTGCTTTACAGCGTTGAACGAGCCCCAGAACATCGTAAACATCCCGACCCCGGCAATCGTCCATAGCCAGACTGATGACTCTTGGAACACCGGGCTCATACGGGCCACGAGGTAGAGACCCGCCTTAACCATCGTTGCCGAGTGGAGGTACGCACTGACCGGAGTCGGTGCTTCCATCGCGTCAGGCAACCAGATGTGGAACGGGAACTGCGCTGATTTCGTGAACGCCCCGAGCAAGATGAGAATCATCGCGGCAAGGAAGAACGGGCTCTCGGCGATGACGCCAGAATTCGCGACCATATCACGAATGCTGTACGAACCAATCATCGACTCGAGTAAGACAATCCCCCCGAGCATCGACAATCCTCCGAATACGGTGAGAAGCATCGACTTCTGCGCGCCATAACGTGAACGCTCTTTCTCATACCAGTAACCAATCAACAGGAATGATGAAATCGATGTGAGCTCCCAGAACATATACATGACAATCATGTTGTCCGAGAGAACGACCCCGAGCATCGCACTCATGAACATCAAGAGATACACATAGAAATGCCCGAGTGACTCTTTGTCCTTATTCAAATAGTAAATTGAATATAAGACAACGAGTGCGCCGATCCCCGTGATGAGGAGGGCGAACAGTAGACTGAGTCCGTCGACGTATGCCGTGAAGTTGATCCCGAGGGACGGCATCCACGCAATCGTCTCTGTCACGACGTCCCCTGCACTCGTGATCGGAATGAATCCGGCGAAGTAGGTGACGAGCACGACCGGAACGATCAAAACGAACCAGCCTGTATGAATTTGCTTCATCCCCCGAAACAAGAACGGGATGAACGGTGCCGCGAGAAGCGGCAACAAAATAGCTAAATGTAACAGCGACAAGAAAATTCCTCCTTCGAACAGAGTCGTACAATAGATCGAGCCGTAAAGTAAGGTCACTTGACTCCATCATGTCTTCCTCATGAGTATAGCGTAAATTTTCAGTCTGTTTCCATGATAAAAGCTTCCAGTCCGCGCACGCCCTCACTAAAATTCCGAATCTTTTAAATATGAAGGAAGCCGACGGAATTTCTTCAAAAAAAATTTTGAAATCAGACGATATGTATCGGATTTTTCCGTAAATGAGGGGGTGTGGAATAACTCAACCTATTCCCTACTTGCCTGTCCTTTTCCTTCTTTTCCGTTCGACAAAACAAAAAAGCAGCCGATTTCAATCGGCTGCTACGCAATTATTGTGCTGTTGCGATAAACTCTTTCAATGCTTCTTTTGGTTGGAAGCCCATTGTTTTCGAAACAGGCTCGCCATCTTTGAACATCATGAGTGTCGGGATACTTTGGATTTGGAAAGCACCTGCGACTTCAGGGTTTTCGTCGACGTCGAGTTTCACGATTTGGACTTGATCACCCATTTCTTGATCGAGTTCTTCGAGAACTGGCGCGATCATGCGACATGGTCCACACCAAGTTGCCCAGAAATCAACGAGGACTACGCCCTCTTTTACATCTTGTTCAAACGATTGAGTCGTTGCGTGTTTAATAGCCATTTGTAAAAACCTCCCCAATAAGATGAGAGAGCCCTGATATAGAACTCTCATGCAATTCATGTTCAGAGTATACCACGGAGGGTAACAACCCCAAAACGTTTTGCTTATTAGCTATTGACGAGGTGCTTGCGGAACTCTTCTGTCAACATTGGGACGACATCGAACAAGTCACCGACGATGCCATAGTCCGCCACACTGAAGATGTTCGCTTCCGGATCCTTGTTGATCGCGACGATGACCTTCGCGTTACTCATCCCTGCCAAGTGTTGGATTGCTCCAGAGATTCCGCATGCGATATAAAGGTCTGGTGTGACGACTTTACCCGTTTGTCCGATTTGAAGCGCGTAGTCGCAGTAGTCGGCGTCACATGCTCCACGTGAAGCACCGACTGCTCCCCCGAGAAGTTCAGCTAACTCTTCAAGTGGTTTGAAGCCGTCTTCGCTCTTCACGCCACGACCGCCTGCGACGATGACTTTCGCTTCCGCCAAGTCGACTTTCCCAGTCGCCTTACGAACGACTTCTTTGACAATCATCGCGAGGTCTTTCAATTCGACTGCTGGCGTTTCAACTGAGACGCTTGCACCTGCTTGACGCGCGAGTGCGTCGATGTTGTTCGGACGAATTGTGAAGAACATGACCGAGTCTTTGAACTTCACTTTCTCGAACGCCTTTCCTGAATAGATCGGGCGAACGAATTCAGCGTCACGACCTGTTCCTTCGATAGAGACGACGTCACTGATGAGTCCAGCATCGAGACGTGCCGCGAGTTTCGGTGCGATGTCTTTCCCGAGAGCTGTGTGACCGAGGACAATCATGTCCGGACTTTCTTGCTCGATCAGCTGACGGAGTACTTGCCCGTAGCCGTCTGGCGTATAGTGTTTGAGACGATCGTCTTCAACGACGAGGACACGGCTTGCGCCATACTCCCCGAGTTCTTGCGCGAGTGATTGCACGTGATCCCCAATCACGACTGCCGTCACATCGTCTGTCAATTGCTTCGCCGCAGCGATGGCTTCGAATGATACGTTACGTAACGCGCCTTCACGCGCTTCTGCGAGTACTAAAGCTTTCATCTATGATCTCCCCCTTAAATGACTTTCGCTTCCGTGCGAAGAAGTTGTACGAGCTCGCTCACTTGTGTCGACATGTCGCCTTCAAGGATACGGCCGGCTTTCTTCTCTTCTGGTAAGAATCGTTCGATCGTCTCGATTTTCGCTTCGATTTCATCTTCATCGAGGTCGATGTCCATGAGTTCAAGTTCTTCGAGTGGTTTTTTCTTCGCTTTCATGATCCCTGGCAAGCTCGGGTAACGTGGTTCGTTCAACCCTTGTTGCGCCGTCACGAGAAGTGGGAGTGCAACTTCGATGACTTCTGTATCCCCTTCGACGTCACGTGTGACCGTAGCCGTCGTGCCGTCGATTTCAAGAGCCGTGATCGTCGTCACGTAGTTCATGTCGAGAAGTTCTGCGACACGTGGTGCGACTTGTCCGCTACCGCCGTCGATTGCAACGTTCCCTGCAAAGATGAGGTCTGCATCTTGTTCTTTCAAGTATGTGGCGAGCACTTTTGAAATCGTGACATGGTCTGCATCTTCGACATCGTCCTCGATCGAGATTCGAACAGCTTTGTCCGCTCCCATGGCGAGCGCTGTACGAAGCTCTTTGTCCGCGTCTTCCGGTCCTACCGTGACGACCGTGACCTCTCCCCCGAGTGCATCACGTTTTTGAATCGCTTCTTCGACCGCATATTCGTCATACGGGTTGATGATGAACTCAGCGCCGTCTTCTTGAATTTCCCCATTCTCGAGCTGAATCGCTTCCTCAGTATCAAACGTACGTTTCAGCAAAACAAAAATATTCATGGTTGATCCCCCTTTAGTCAATTCTTTCCCATCATTCATGAATCAGCATTCATTTTTTGAGCTAGTGATAGGGCTCACTGTTAAGTAAGCCCCTTCTTTAACATATGGTGCACATTCGGAAGCGTCGACATCAAGTCGTACTTGAAGCCGCTCGCCATCCAGCTCGTCACAACCTCATCGATTGTGCCGAAAATCATCTGACGGGCGAGTCGATAATCTAAATCCTTGTCGAACTCCCCAGTCTCGATTCCGTGTTTGACGACCGAATCGATTAAATTCAAATATGGTTTGAGCACTTCTCCGATTTTTTGGCGAAGCACCAAGTTCGACTGTCGCAGTTCGATTTGTGTCACGACGGCAAGGTCGTAATCGGCCGACAGTTGTTTTAAATGTGATTCAATCAATTGATACAACTGATCTCCGGCTGTCGTCTCGTTCCCGATTTGTTGTTTCGAGTAGTCGATGAACAGCCCCATCTTCGCTTGGAACAACTCGATCAAGAGATGCTCCTTGTTTTTGAAGTACAAATAGATCGTGCCGTCCGCGACACCCGCCTCTTTGGCGATGGCCGTCACCTTTGCTCCGTGATAGCCATGATTGGCAATTACTTTGACCGCCGCATCAATGATTCGGTCACTTTTCGAAATATGATTTGTCATTAACCCCAAGCTCCTTACCGCTGCAGAAAAATGAATGATGGTTCATTCATTTATTATTCTATCATGCATACGCTTGGTGTCAACTGCTTTGTTTCACTTGTTTCGCCTTCTCTTCGTCGACGAGGACACGGCGTAAAATCTTACCGACGAACGTCTTCGGCAACTCGTCACGGAACTCGTACAGCTTCGGCACTTTATAGGCCGCTAGCTTCTCACGACAATGCTTGTCGAGTTCTTCTTCGGTCACGCTTGACCCGTCACGAAGGACGATGAACGCTTTGACCGTCTCACCACGATACGGGTCAGGGACACCGATACAGACCGCTTCCTTGACGGCCGGATGTTCGTAGAGCACTTCTTCGATTTCACGTGGATAGACGTTGAATCCACCGGCGATGATCATATCTTTCTTCCGGTCGACAATATAGAAGAATCCATCCTCACCCATATAACCGAGGTCACCCGTCGCGAGCCATCCATCTTTCAAAACGGCTGCCGTCTCCTCCGGTTTTTGCCAATAGCCTTTCATGACTTGTGGACCACTCAGCATGATTTCACCGATCTCTCCGATATCTGCTTCCGTCTCTCCGTCTGCTTTTACTATTTTAGCAGAAGTATCCGACAGCGGCGCACCAATTGAGCCGACGATCCGCTTATCCCATAAGAAGTTCGCGTGCGTAACCGGCGACGTCTCAGACAAACCATATCCTTCGACGATGCGACCACCCGTGATCTTTTCGAACTCCTCTTGCACCTCAATCGGAAGCGGTGCCGAACCTGAGATACACGCTTCAATCGATGACAAGTCGTATTTTTTCAGTTTCGGGTCGTTTAAGATTCCGACGTACATCGTCGGAGCTCCTGGGAAGAAGTGCGGCTTTTTCTTTTGAATCGTCTTCAGGACATCCGTCACTTCGAAGCGCGGCACGAGCACGAGCTCATATCCGTTCGTGATCCCGAAGTTCAGACAGCACGACATCCCATAGACGTGGAAGAACGGAACGACACACAAGACGCGCTTCTCGTCCCCGCGATTATACTTATAGAATAAGTTCGTGATTTGATCCGCATTCGCCGTCAAGTTGAAGTGCGTCAACATGACGCCTTTCGGAAGTCCCGTCGTCCCTCCTGTATATTGAAGAACCGCGACGTCTTCTTTTGGATCGATGTCGAGCGGCGTGACCGGATTAAAGTCTTTGTAGTCTTTAAACGGCGTCGAGCCGGTCGTGTCGATGACAATATTATTTTCTCGTTTCACTTTGATTGGATACAGCTTGTTTTTCGGGAACGGTAAGTAATCGGCGATACTTGTCGTGATCACGGTTTGGATCTCCGTCTTTTCACTGACGCGAAGCGTTTTCGGATAGAGCAAGTCGAGGGTAATGACGATTTTGACGCCCGCATCCGTGATGAGGTTATCAAGCTCTCGTTCCGTATAAAGCGGGTTCGTCTGGACGACGGTCCCTCCTGCATAGAGCACGGCATAGAACGAGATGACGTATTGAGGACAGTTCGGGAGCATGAGGCTGACGCGGTCCCCTTTTTCAAGTCCTTTCGCTTGGAGCATCGTGGCGAGTCGGCGTGCGGCATCATCGATTTCCGCGAAAGTCCACTCTTTCCCGATAAAGGAGACGGCCGTACGATTCGGATAATCCTTTGCTGCGCGAGACAATGCCTCATAGAGCGGCTTTACCTCGTAATCAATCGACTGGGGCATACCTTCTGGATAATCTTGTAACCACGGTTTGTTCATCGCTGTTCCTCCTTGGAAATGAATACTCATTCAGTTAACTCCATTATAATGCTAAGAAAACGCTTTCATCTACCCTTTACCCGATAATTTTCAGAAAATATCAAAAAAAGCGATTGGATTTGTCATCCAATCGCTGTCATACCCGCCTAAAATAGGAATTGTTCGAATCCAGCTGTTCCAACTTCTGATTCATTAATTGTTGTAACTCATTCTCGTGACGAATGTTCGAAAAATCCGTTCCGAACCACGCTTCCATCTCTGGCCGGGAGAAGGCATACGTCCGGTTCGGGAAAGCAAAGCGGACGATCTCCGCATTCGGAATGAGCGTGAAGTAAGTAGCCGCATTCCGAATCGCAAGACGCTCTTGCTCCGCTCGCTCCATCTCTGGATCTTCATAACGGACGGTCAACCCATAGGGACGCTTCTTCGTCTGCAACTCGACCGATTGATAGCATTCGTGTAGCGGCAAGCTCCCGGCAATCCCGACGACGGCGGCATTGTCCCCGACTTTCGACCCTCTGTATTCAAAGGCGTTCGGTTCCGGATTCGTGCAACCTACTAGTGAGATGGCGAGAACGAGCAACAGACAGAAGCGTTTCATAGGTGTCCCTCCTTACGATTTGAGTTTCAAGTTGAAGCGGTAGAGCAAGCGTTTGGCGAGTAAGTGAGCCAGGAAGGCCGCAATCACAAATCCAATCACATACAAGATCATGTTTTGCGGGTACGAGATGACCGAGAACAATACGCCACCTAACATCGCGAAGCAAATGACGATGACGATATGGATGAGCCACAACCAGTTCGAGAACATGAAGAAGCGTCCGTTGTTCTCTTGCGGTGCTTCCTTGAACATCCACAACCCGAGACCGAATGTGAGCACGATGTTCGCAATCGCAAGGATCGGGGCATACGTGATAAAGTCATTCCACACCGATTGATCGGTATACACTGCATACATATCGACATTGAAAATATTGTTTAGCGGTGACAAAATTCGCATCGGGATACTCTCAAACGCTTCTTCAACGAACAAGAAGAGTCGATCTGGGAAAAAGGCATAGAGTGAACCTTGGACGAGGAGTAAAATCCCCATCGGAAAGATGAGCGCGACAAACGTCCAAATGACTTGTGAGATGGACTCTCCGCCAAATGATCCCATCCATAACGAGAGCGAGAAGAATGAAATTCCGGATAGCATCAAGAATAGAATCATCGCAATCACCTTGAACTCTTTTCCTTCCATCAAGAAAGAGTAATCGGAGAAGCGGATGATGAGGAACATCAACGTGCCACCAATCAAGGTCGATGTTACAATTCCTGTCGCACCGAGCACCCATTTTGATATGTATAGCTGGGTACGCGTGTACGGTAACGACATCGTGAAATCTGACATTTGGCTGTTGCGCTCACTTCCGATCAACACGGACGCCATGAGGGCACCAAAGATGACAAACAAGAAAATGACACCGCCTGACGGAATGAGTCCGTTCAGACCTCCGAGGTATCCGTATCCAGATCCATCCCCGAAGAAGTCTTCCGGCACCATCTCGTTCACATCACCTGTCACGATATCCGGGAAGTCGCTCGGGTTTTGTTTAATTTCAAGAATTTGTTGTTCGTACGCATACATATCCGTCCACACCGGCACCGTGAAAGCGACGACCCCTAAGAAGACGAGCAAGATCCAAAGCAGTGACACTTGTTTCCAATCTTTTTTCAACAACACTTTAGACGGCATGAACTTCTCCTCCTAACTGAATACGGAACACGTCTTCGAGAGACATCGGGATCTCTTCGATGAGCATCGGATTGTATGAATCGATGAACGTCTCGAGCTCGTCCGTTCGTTCTTTCGCCATGAACAGCACGACACGTCCTGTCACACTAATGATTTCGATATCTTTTCGTTCGAGCAACTCGACCGGAACATGATCGTTGAAGACGACTTGCCACTTGATGCTGAGGGCACGCGCCTCTTCGAGCGACATGATTGCTTTGACGCGCCCTTTCTCGATCATGATGATGCGGTCGGCGATTCGTTCGAGTTCGTGCAACTGGTGGCTCGAGACGATGATCGAGCAGTTCCGCTTCTCGACCTGGGCGATCATCAGTTTCAACACGTCTGACTTGGCGACGACGTCCAAACCGTCCGTCGGTTCATCAAGCAGGTAGTATTTCGCTTGGACGGCGAAGGCGAGTGATAACGTGACGAGCGCCTTCTGTCCTTTTGACAGCTGGCGAATCTTTTTGTTCTCGATGTTGTAACGCGTCAATGTCTCACGGAATGCGGAACGATTGAACGATGGATAGATTGATTCGTATAAGTCCATCGCCTCGTTTACCGTATAATGTTTGAGCGCATCCGCTGAATCCGGTACGAAGA
The DNA here is from genome assembly GCF_037619445.1 of Exiguobacterium sp. USCH10. Taxonomy (GTDB): domain Bacteria; phylum Bacillota; class Bacilli; order Exiguobacteriales; family Exiguobacteriaceae; genus Exiguobacterium; species Exiguobacterium aestuarii_A. The sequence continues at coordinate 477,030 of NZ_JAQPZO010000001.1, forward strand.
TGACGTCCCGCTTCAATCCGGCGTCTTTAAAGATACTTTTCGTTCCATATAGCACGTCTCCCTGATCGGGGCGGATGATTCCAACCATCGTCCGGAGAAGTGTCGTCTTGCCGGCACCGTTACGCCCGACGAGCGCAACGATTTCTCCTGATTCGACGGTAAAGTCAATTCCGTCCAAAATCGTCTGACGGTCGATTTGTTTACTCAATTGCTCAACTTTCAGCATTGGCTTCCCCTACTTTCTCATATTCGGTCCGCAATACGTCGATGGCTTCTTCTAATGGCACATTCGCATAATGGCAATCAATCGCGATCTTCTTGATCGATGCGATGACCGGTTCTCTTGATGCATCATCGTCTACCCAGTCTTCGGAAACGAACGTCCCGCGCCCGCGTCGCATCTCGAGGAGACCGAGTCGCTCCAACTCCTGATACGCCTTACTGACCGTATTCGGATTGATAACGAGGTCGGTGGCAAGTTCACGCACTGACATCACCTTGTCTCCCGGACGTAAGATACCGCGGATGACGAGCTCTTTCGTTTGATTGACGATTTGTTCGTAAAGCGGTTCTGAGCTCTTCATATCAATTTTGTATAACATGGGTCACACCCTCTCATAGTCAATGTCACTCTTTAAGTGTATTATATGTATTAGTACACGTAATTGCAATAGTATTTCGAGGGCACTTTCAGTTTACAGGGAAATGGAAATGATTTGAATAAGACTTTGGACCGAGGTTTTTCCTCGATCTATCAGGTACATTGGGAAAGAGGTGACGAAATGATGAAAAAACGAATCGTGGCAGGCATTGTCGGCGGAATTCTTGCTGGTGGAATCTTCGTTTACACGACGATCGAAAAATCCGAGGCACGGGATGCATATAGTACTTATGTAAAAGAAACGTATCAGGAACAACCCGACATCGAACTGTCACGGGATTGGAAGATGGGCGGTTATGTCGGGGAAGTGACATTGACGAACGAACCTTTCGCCGGGACTTATGTTCTCGAGACATATGGAGACGGCTCCATCCATGACAACGTGCTCGAGACGTATTGGGAACGTGAGGCGGAACGAACGATTCACGAGCGGCTCGTGTCACAAGGAATTTTAAAGGAGGAAGAGACCGTCCGTGCGGAGGTGCCGATCGGTGTGTCCGATGAAACACAAGCCAGCGTCAGCCCGACCCCAACGTCCATTTATGAAACGAATCCGAATACGTATCTCAACGTCTCAATCATGCTTCATGAAGACTGGCAAAACACGGACGAACAGAAACAGCGCATTCTCAACGTCATCCGTGACATCGAGCCTGACGTTTATTTGATCCATTTCTCGTTCGACGGGAAGCCAGGCGGCAATGACGACTATACGGAACGGTACATGATGTTCACGCGTGAAGCGTCTGATATCGACCCGTCATTCCTCGACGTACGGACGATTGAGGATTTGAACGTCTACGACCGTCTTTACGGATTCGACGAGACGACGTTCATGACAGAATATCATTTTGATGGCACTCCCATCGAAGACGAGACGACACGGTAATTTCGGTGTCGTCTTTTTTTGAGCGTTTGACTTTACACGCAATCCGAAACGTTGTATCGTTTGACAAGTCAACGATTGATAAGTCAATTGAGAAAGGTGGGACGCAATGGACCTACGTGAAATCAGCCGATTACTTTACCAAATCAAGTTGGCGGAACAAAACGTCGCATCGTCATTCGAACGGGAAACGGGCTTCAGCCTGACCCGCTACGAGATGTTACAAGTCGTCAAAGAACGAGGCGTTTGTTCGCAACGCGTGATTAAAGAAGAAATGAAAATCGACAATGCCGCCATCACCCGACACTTAAAAATCCTCGAAGAAAAAGGATATGTCGTCAGAGAGCGGAACGCGGAGAACCATCGCGAGATGTTCGTCCGTGTGACAGAGAAAGCAGAGCAAGACCTCGGGCACTGCGAACGAGACGAACAGGCCAACCACCTCGTCTTACAAGCCTTGTCCGCTGAAGAGATTCAACACTTATCCGGACTGCTTCAAAAATTGAACAGTCACACCTAAACAGAGAAAGAAGGAATTCACCAATGGCAACTACATTCGAAAACAATACATTCAAAGACGTCATGTTCGGTCGTAAATCAATCCGTGTCTATGACGAGAACGTGAAAATCTCACAAGAAGAGATGCTCGAGATGATTCAGGAAGCAACGACTGCCCCATCATCGGTCAACATGCAACCATGGCGCTTCGTCGTCGTCGAAAGCCCAGAAGCGAAAGAGACGCTCAAGCCGCTCATCCGCTTCAACACACGTCAAAACGATTCATCCTCTGCGATGCTCCTCATCTTCGGAGACATGGAGTGCTACGAGTACGGCGAACAAATCTACGATCAAGCGGTCGCAGAAGGCAAAATGCCACAAGAAGTTCGTGACCAACAGCTCGGCGCGATCATCCCTTACTACAAAAACCTCTCGAAACAAGAGATGAATGACATCGTGAAAATCGATGCGAGTCTCGCAGCGATGCAATTCATGCTCACAGCACGTGCACACGGCTATGACACGAATCCAATCGGTGGTTTCGAGAAAGACCAACTCGCAGAAGCGTTCGGTCTCGACAAAGACCGTTATGTACCAGTCATGATCTTGTCTGTCGGGAAAGCGGCAGAAGAAGGTTACCAATCTGTACGTCTTGACGCTCAAACGGTCACATCGTTCAAATAATTTATTTAATAATCGGAGGAATCAACCATGATCTTAGTCAACGCCACATTCGATATCCAAGCATCACAACGCGAGAACTTCTTGCGTGACATCCAAGTCTTAATCGACTCATCAAAACAAGAAGCGGGCTGCGTCGGATATGACCTATATGAGTCAACGTCTGTCGAGAACCGTTTCGTCATGATCGAGAATTGGGAAGACCAAGCTGCTCTCGAGCAGCATAACCAAAACCCGGTCCTCATCAACTTCGCACAAAACGTCGCGAACTACGTGTCTGCGAAACCGGTCGTACAAGTAGCAGCGGTCAACTAATATGTCGACGCTCACCCTTGTGCTCGGGACACTCGTCGCCATCGAATTCTTCTATATCTTCTATTTAGAAACGATTGCAACAGCGTCTTCCTCGACGTCACGTGTCTTCCGCATGTCGAAAGACGAGCTGACGAGAGACTCGGTATCGGTTTTGTTTAAAAATCAAGGAGTGTATAACGGATTGATCGGGGTCGGGCTCTTATACGGGCTATACGTCTCCCCCAATCCGGTCGAGATTGTCACTATGATTCTGACCTATATCATTCTCGTTGCCCTATATGGCAGTATCACGAGTGACAAGAAGATTATCCTGACACAAGGTGGGCTCGCCATCTTGACGTTGATCTCGATGGTGATGTGATGACAGAAAAAGCGTTCGACCTGAGAAAAGGTCGGACGCTTTTTTGCTTGTATCCACTATACTAAATAATGAGGTGATGATTTTGAGATACACATGCCTATGTTGTGGCTACCAGACAGACGTTAGAAGAACCACCAGGCACATACGACATTTGTCGAATCTGTGTTTGGGAGGACGACGGGGTTCAATTCGACGATCCCGATTATGAAGGCGGTGCGAATACGGTGTCGCTTCGACAGGCTCAACAAAATTACATCCGCTTCGGTGCGAGTGATCGTCTCTTTTGTGACGCTGTCAGAAAACCACATGAACGCGACAGAAAAGATTCGGACTGGAGACCGTTCCCTAACAAGCTGACATAATGGAAGGTCACCCGTATAAGAGATGACTTTAATCATTCAGCTCATTGAACCTGCCTCCACAAGGCTTCATCGACGACAAAGAACGATTCATGAGAACATACCGCGAGCACGCACGTATCCCCCGAATAAAACATTAAGTCTTCGGGCAGTTCCGGATGGATCCATCTGAACAATGAGCCACCATGCTCTTTTAGGAACTGTGCTGTCCGATAATTCATATGGAACGAATATAGATACGCCGTATCTCCAGACAATCTTGTCGTCTCCCATTCACTCACGATGGTTCGTTCCATCAAATCCCAACGGATCTCTTCTGTCAGTACATCCAAATACGCCAGACGCTCCTCTTCAATCTCCATTCGACGCCTGTCTTCCATGAACGCAAAGTGAGTGCAGTGCTCAAGCAAAGTATCGATGAGCGCCTCATAGCGTTTCCCCTTTACATCTTGAGTAATCATCAGCATGCTTCCAGTCTCCTATGGCGAAGAAACAAAGATACTCGTCTCTTCCGTAATCTCGAACGAATCTTGATTCCATCTCACTTCAATCGTCCCGACTCGTTCTGGTTCTTCGACACTTCGATATAATCGCCTTACCTCCATGTCGAAAGTGAAAAAGCCACTGGACTGTTTCATATACCCTTCTTCATTCACATATGTATTTGTCTGATCACCAATCAGCGTAAATGAGTCACAGCTCTCATCTTCACATTGTACCGAATATGTTTCCTCGAACCAGCTCACAAAGTCATCCATATCTGGACTAGTCGTATACATCGGTACAATCCAAACTCTAGCTATAATCAACCCGATAAAACCGAAGAACAACCATTTTTTCATATACTCTCCCCCGCTTTCACTATCCAAAGTCTACCATATCCAAATCATCAAATAAAAAAACCGCCCTGACCGAAGTCAGAGCGGAATCGTATTATAAAACGAAAATCGCTGCAGATACGCCGACGACACCGACGAGCGCCATCGCATATACCGGCACACGTGGCATTTCGCCATTGTTATCGAGTGCTTTACCGAACATGTAGAAGACGATCGGGTGCACGAGGAACGGCATCGAGAAGATGAGCGGGATGAGAAGCGATGCTTCCGTCCCGAACATTCCGCCTTGGACCGCTGCGAACAAGCCGAAGTGCGAGATCGCTGACGATTGTGCCATCGTCGTGTAATCAAATGCAATCGTGCTGAACGTCAAGATGACGAGACCACCGAATACGGCCATCATCTGCCACCCGAACGAGAATTGCATGAGCGCTTTGACTTCTTTGAAGTCTTCTCCGTTCGCCGCACGTAAGTTTTTCAACGCGAGCGCCGTGAGCGCGAGACCGATCAAGACGATGATGGCTGTCGGCCAAATCCAGAGCGCGCCGTTATCGGCACTGACTGCGAGGATCGAGAAGACGAAAATGTGTCCGAAGAACGGGATGTTGATCATGATTGGCGCACGTTTTGCCGCCACTTGACCGAAGTCCCCAGCCGTACACGCACCTGTGAGACCACTGTGTGAAAGTGACCCCGCCATACCTGGCGCGAGGTTACGGATGTGACCCGTACGAGCGAACCACATGATGAGTGCGATTCCACCGAACATCCAGAACAACTGACCAAAGAAACCGTAGACGAGAATCGAGTTCATGCCTTCGATCGCGAACGCATCACCGATCCGTGAACCACCAACCATGAAGTTGGCAGCCAAGACGACCGGAATCCCTGCGAAGAGAAGCGCGCGGACAGTCGGTCCATACGTCCAGTTATGGAAGATGGCACCGAGCGCTGACGAGATCAACATCGCGAAGAAGATTTGCGGAAGTGCGATAATCGGCTGGACTGCTGTCGCAATCAAGAACGAGACGAACAAGATGACAAGCAAGAGGACTGTCTCGATGACACCTTTTTGCATGTATACTTTCTTGTCCTGAATCTGTGCTTTATGGTCGATGAGTAAGAACGACACAGCGAGACCGAGAAGTGCGAGGATTGGGTAGTAAAGCGCAATCCCTTCTGCCGTACCTGGCTCGATTGCCATACGGAAGAACCCTTCCAAACCGACGAGCAAGAAGAACGAACGGAGGATGAAGATGAACTGCGTACGTCCCGTTCCGAGGAACATCTCCTCTTTTGCAGGAACGACGATGTCCTCCATGTCGAGCTCTTGTTTGCTTAAGATCTTACGAAGTTCCTGTCCGCCGACGAAGAACGAAACGACTAATGCGATGATTGTCGTCCGTGACAAGAAGTCGACGAGCGGGAATTCAGGAAGACCCGGTGTCGCGATGCCGAGCTCGACCATCCCGAATCCGAGACCGAGACCGAAGATGACGATGACGAGGATTGGCGAGAAACGCGTCCCTGCCACGACCATACGAGATAAAATGACCATTGGAATGATGAAGGCCATAAGCAACCAGAATTGGTTGATGAGTTGCATTTGAGATAATTGCTGTACAAGTTCCATTGACTAACCCCTAACATAATTTTTAGCACACAATATCGAAGTGTACAGGAATGAACATTGTGTGACAATAGGGTGTGATGTTTTGTAAACATTGAAAGCGGAACCAAGTGAAATTGGTCCCGCTTTCGTTAGTTATTGGATTGTCGGAGGCCCCAAATGCCTTTTCCTTTACCTTCGACTGAGTAGAATAAATCTCGTTCTCCTCGATAAATATCACAATCACTCGAATGCATATGAATATGCTTCCTTACTTGTGATTTCCAATCTTTGTATTCGTCTAAACCAAGTTGATAAAATGACTTCTCAACATAATCATAGATTTCTTTTAAGCTCGCTTTTCCACCATGACTTTTTATTGCAAATTCAATTTTTCTCACTAAATCTAGACGCATCGTCACTCCTCCGAACTTTTCTCTAACTCCTCTAACAGTTTATACAAAATAAACTTTACTTCTTCAGCTTGCATTGTTCGCCCACTCGATTTTACAATACGCTGAACATTATTAAATATCGTTTTTCCTTTAACGGAGAGGTCCATCTTTTGAATTTCGATTGTTGTTTGATTATTTGTGACAACCCGAATCGTTTCTTCTGAATTTGAAACAACGACTAGACGCCGAACAGAAGAATCAAAAGAATCTAATGTAACGTCTGACCATTCATCTAGACGAACACCAACCGTTTTACGGATTAATAACGCTAGCCAATCTTCACCTTGATCCATAGAATGTATCACTTCAAACAAAATGGGATTTTTCGATACGAGTTCACGATTGGAGTCCATCCAACTCTCCAAATCATTGTCTATCGCTAAAATCGATTTCACTTTACTTCTCAATTCATTTTTAGTTAATGACAAATGAGATTCTAATTCTTCTTTCACGTCAGAAAATACCAAACCTGTTTGTTTAATGAGTTGACTCAAACGATTAGCTGCATCCATTGGATCAATCTCGCTATACCTAATGATATCCTTGAAATCAATTAAATAGCTTGATTGATTCGAAGTGATTTGGGTATATCTAGGCAACTGGCGTAACCATCTCCGCAATTTACTAAATAATTGTACAGGGTGTTCTTCAAATGAATTATCAAAGAAGATATCATTCACCTTTAAAATAGTTTGACGAACTTGTTCATCTAATTTGTAGAATTCAAATTCATAAAAACCTGCTTCTTGCTCAAGAATTGAGTACAAAAGTTCCGCATTCATTTCTTCAACGAATAGCCCGTTCGCATAAAACGAAAGTTGATGCCAATAATCTTTCAATAGTGAAACTGTCAAAATCGGCACAATCGGTTTTCGCATCCCAAAAGGCTCTTTTTGAAGGATTTTCATGAGCGTGAGTAAGTTACCGCGATCAGAAGTCTCAATATAATTCAACAATGATTCGCGCATATCTTGCAGAATAATTGAGTCTAAATTCGTTAGTTCAAAAGGATTTAAATGATTATTTTTTAAAATTGAAACATAAATCAAATAATCTGGACCAAATCCTTCAATCTCAATCTCCTCTATTAATCGACTTTTCATCAATTTGTCTAAGACACTAATCGCAGCATTTCGCTGTACCTTTGAAACTCTTTGCTTGTTAAATCCTTCATTCCTTACTTCTAATGTTTGACTAAACCGGTTATTCATCCAATTAGACAAAAAACTCTCTAATGCAAATCTAGAATCAATGTTTCCAATTTCTTTTCCATCGGAATACCATGTTAATTGTTTCGAACTAAAATTCTCTAACGGTGATAGATATTGTCGAATTTCAAAAATTAAGTTTTCAATCCGGTATCCGATTTCTGATTCTAACTGTTCATCAGATTTTAATAGAACTTTATCATTCAACATGTGTATTAGTGTGCGGTACTCATCAATTTTCTCCACTAATTCATGTTTATCTAATACGAATCCAATAAAAATTCTGTCTGAAAATCCTTTAGAATATTTGGCTAAAGATAGTACGTCATCTAGTTCATCTTCACCTAATAAAAGTACAGACATTTCACCATCTGCCGAAACATGTACGTTATCAACAGAGTCTAAGTTAAAGTAAAAATCTACTTCAATATATCTCGTCATACTTTTATCGCTATTATAAGTTAATGGGAGGTAGTACTTGTTCTTAATAAGCTCTTTTAAAGGCTGAGCTCTAAGAAGATCATCGTCTTTAATTTTTAAGCGGTATTGTTTAATTAAATCATCAATTTCAATAATTGAACCCGTATACATCTCATAAGAACCAGAGATGCGATTGTACCTTAGTAATTTTACTTGAAGTAACTCTTCAATAACTTTTTTCGCATCATCCATACTGATTCCAAGACCAAAACTAATTAAATCTTCTTGTACTAAAAATTTCCCTTTAAAATTCTCGAGCAAAGTCAATAATTTTATAAGACGAAGGGCATTATCGGAAACTCCATAACTGACCGCAAATCGATATTGCTTTAATTCTTCAATTCTATAGTAGAGTGTTTCGTCCGAATAAAAATAATCAAATAACTCATCTGCGTAATACCATTTTGTTTCGTCAAATTCACCGTCGAACTGAGATAAGAACATATATAGAGTTCTCTCGTTTTGACCTAATATATTCGATAGTTGAGGTAATAAATAAATGGTGAGTGGATGGATCGGTTGACATCCTTCTAATATTGTTCCATCGATTTCTTGTGCAGACATCTCTGGGAATAAATTAAATTTAGCAATATCGATTTTATATCGTTCAATATCATTCTGAAGAAACAAACTTGGCGTTTTGACTTCTTCTTGTCGTCCCAATACTTTAAATGCAGACCGATAAAATAAAGAAGAATCACTCTCTAAATAGTGGGCGCTAAACCTTTTTTCCACTCTCTCTAATTCCGATTTTGAAAAACTATTTTTTTCTGCATACTGTCTTAACCCTGAGTGAGTAATAAACAGAATACCTAGGTTATCAAGCCGGTTCGAGAGTTCTGCTAGGTCTTGCATTTCTTGCATCGCTTTATATGTTTGAGATTTATCAAGTAGTTGAAGAAAACGACCAAATTCGTCATAAGTAATGAACAGCCCAACTTTTTGTTTTTTTAGCTGTTTCAAAATATATTCTAATTGTTCTAATTCAGTTGTCTTAGTTGTAACAATCAATGATGCTCCTGAAGTAAGGATTGTGTAGTACTTCTTGAACAAATCTATCGCTTCTTTGCTTCCAGCTTTGATTTGAGCAACTAAAGTATCAAGACTTTGGTTATCTTGAGCGCACAGCTTCTCAAGGTTAGAATACGTACTCTGATAATTCATCCGCCAATTCTTTATCGTCTGAATGATTTGATCTTCTTCACCTTTTAAGCTGAATGAGATTCCTTCTTTTTTTAGGGCTTCCACAGTATTTTGGAGAATGACTTCTGCCAACTTGCCTGAATGACCAACAATCGCTACTGGAATCCAACGTTTATCTTTAGACCTAATAAGATTTTCTAAAAATTCACTTTGCTCTTGATCAATTTGAGCAACATTTGCATAAAAACTCTTCAATGTTTTTCCGTTTCGTCGGCTCATCATTAAATTAGAGATAATGGCTCCGACCATCGATTTTCCAGCACCGTAAGGTCCAATTAACAAGTGAGAGTTCATGTTCTCATTTGCATTCGTTACAGTTTCTAAAACTCTTTGAATGATTGATAATTGTTTTTGATTCGGCACAAATTGCGTCAATAAATTATCTTTCTGAAAATCGTACGAGATATTGATACTTGGTTGAAACTTATGCATAACTACTTACCTCTTTACTATATTGTTCGAATTTTTCTTTCAAAGCCTCAATAGACGTTATTTCTTTAGTAAGGAGTATCGTGTCAAGCTTATTCGTTCTGATGAATCTAATTGGATATCCTTCAGTCATTTGTGTTGCATATTCTACGATTGCGCTTCTTGAAAGATTGAACACTTTCCCCCAAAGTTCTGGACTCTCAGCTAACTCTTCTACCGCAAATTCATTCTGTCCATGCTTTTCTGAATATACGAGTAAAGAAACGAATAAAATATCTCGTATTTCATCTACATCTGCAAAAGACTTCGTGTAGTAGTTACTTACGTTCTTAGAAATCATCTCTAAGTTTTCGAGGGGACATGATATGACATCTTCTGGAGTTAAATTTTTATAATCCTTCAATGCATACATATTAAGAAGGCAGTCGATATCACGTTTAAGCGTGTTAGGTGAAACAGCTTTTAACCCACTAACCTCTATCCACTTCTCTAAAGCTGTAATTAATCTTTCTCGATCAAATACTGACTCTCGATACTCATTGAAGAACCAGTACCATGAAGTCGCCATATCTTTATTCGTTACAAGATAATAATGTAACATCCCTAACGATAAGCCATGTTGCAAATGTCGATCGTATTTATAAATGATTTGACCAAAATCAGTAAAGGTATGAACTGTTTGTTTTCCCTTTTGCTCCTCTACAACATTTGTAGCAATCAACCAATGTCTCAAAGATTTAGCCATGTTTTTTCCAAGACCGAGAATTTCGAAATGGTTTTTCTCATAAAAAAATCTAGAGTTTTGACCAATGTGTTCTAATCCTTTATTAATCCATGATGGACGAAAGTAAAAACTTTGATGTTGTCCAAATCCCATATTTTTCCCACCTATCTTCCAAAAGAAGTGAAGTAGCTACGTTCGTAGCTACTTCACGGTTTATTTCTTGAAATGTTGCATTAGTGCGCGTAAAGCTTGCGGTTGAAGGTAAGGACTCTTACCACGTGCCGGTTCTTTATTTGTTTTGAACAAGTAGTCACCTTTTCCAGCCAAGTTTTCACCACCAGAGGTATCCATGACTACGTTTGATGCGACACTATCTGTGACTCGAAGACACAATCTTGCAGCTAAGTTATTTTTAATTGTTGTGCTAATAATTTCCGCTTTTGGAGATTGTGTACACACAATCATATGAATACCTGCAGCACGACCCTTTTGACCTAAACGCTTAATTGCAGTTTCAATTCGTTGTGCAAATTCTTTATCTTGCATCATAAAATCAGCAAACTCGTCAAACACTATGACGACGCGTGGTAATACTTCATCAGGACGGTTTTCCTGAATCAATAGTTCGTTATACTCCATTAAGTTCTTCGCAAATGAATCTCTGAACTTACTATAACGGCTTTCCATTTCTGCAATCATTACATCTAAATAATCAGCAGATTCCATTAAGTCTAACAATACTTTTTCAGTGTGCTTTACTCCGCCAAACATCGAAAACTCAACTTGTTTCGGGTCAATGAATACAAATTGAAGATCTTTCGGCTCGTAAAGACACATCATAGACATGACAATCGAGTTTAAGCTTACACTTTTACCACTTCCGGTGGATCCAGCAACCAACATATGCGGCTCTGTTCCATTAAAATCAACTGTCATAACTTCATTTAATGGGCTTAATCCAATCGGGACCACGAATCCTTTATCTAAGTCTTCTTTCTTCACGTCGTTACGAACATACTTCATAAATTGAGAGAAAAAGATTGTATCAGGGTCATTACGATTAATATCGATATTAATCCCATTTCTATCACTAAAAATAGTCGGTGGAGAATCGATTTGTAACCACAAAGGCATGTCTTTCGCTTTCTTCTCAACTGCCGAAATACTTTGATTTGGTGGAATTCTCCCAATAATTCGAATGACACTTGCTCCGACTATCGTTCGTTCTACTGTAAACTGAACACCATTAATTCTTAGTTTCGTCTGTAAAGTATCCGCGTAACGATTTCCAAGTGTCTGAAGTGTTTCATCAAAAGAACCTTCATTGGGTACTTGAACATTTACCAATGCAATATCCTCGGGATATTGGTTGTGAGTTTGATTAATAGACTTCGGCTGAGTATGAACTACAGAGTCTTTATGATAGTCTATTTCACTAGATTCATCATCAATTACAAGGATATCATCCGGTCGCTGAATTGGACTTACTAAAGTAGGGGTAGTCCACTCGTTTTCATTTGATGTGCTTGACGATGTGTTGCTTGTATCATCCTTTAAAGGCACCAAATCATCCTCATCATTCTCTGGAATCTCGAGTATCAATTCATCACTCGAGACATTCATTTCTGATAAGATGTAGGATCTAGTAAACGTATGCACAACAATACCATCTTCATCTTCTTTTTCGTAATAATGACCCGGTGATAACTGAACTCTTCCTTCGAAATCAGTATTTTTATTATGAATATATGCATATACTGATTTTGTGAATGAGAAATTGATTTTTGCATTCACGTTATTCTTAAGTTCGTGTAATAGTGCAAGCTCATACTCTTCATATGCTCTCTTATCTTCTAAATGCAATAAGAAGGAGTTAAGATATAACTCACGTTCAAGTGGTGAGTCAAATCGTCTGAAGAATTTCTGAAGAGCTCTTTCACCTGATAATAATTGAACTTTTGCATCTGTGACTTCACTTACATAACTCTCCTGCTGAATCAGCTTAAGTTCAATTAAATCAAAGTTAATATCATATGTTCCTGTTTCAGATGAATATTGAATAGTTGTTTTTAAAAGATCCGGTCTCTTTTGACGTGTTCTAAACCATTCTAACTCATCACACATATCCCATAGTACTACGTCATTCTGATTTTCATTATTTTGAACAACTGTCAGATATACTGATAAGAACTCGTTTACAAATTTCCCAGGACCTAAAGCACGAAGTACTAAGCTTCCAGATAAGTCTTTTACAATTTTTAGAGACTCATCTACTTTTTGCTCGTCTAAAGTAGTGACTTTCAATTGGTCTTTAAGACGACTATGAAGTCTAGTTCTATAATAATTTGTTTCGACTTCTTTTTCAGATGATCTTCGAATTGAATCCGAAGAAGAAACAAGCACTTTGATTTCTTCTTTACCTGATCGATTCACATGGTATCGAATAATGTTAGAACCTTCTGCTACTTGTTTCATCAATAGTGGGTCCATAAATTTATCATATGTGATAACCCAATTGAATTTTTCATGTGCCAATTTATACAATGTATTTGTTTCTGTTCGTGTTACAGATAATTTCCCTTTAAGTAATCCAATTTTTTCAGCTTCGATGATTATGCCGTCATTTAGAATGGCTTGCATATTATAGAATTGTTGCATGACTTTAGGCTGAGTTGGAGAAGCATAGTTTAGTAGACGTGTACCTTCTTTAATTGATTTGAATTCACGGTTTTCATAGAAGGTCCATTGCTTATCTTCTAATCCGCACTCTTTGTATGGTTCTGAATAAAACTGATGTGGGATTTTTAAATTATCTTGTTGTCCAAAATAATCGATAAAGACAGCTAAATCAAAATCAAGCATCAGTGAATCTAACTTTTCTTCTAGAGTTTTTGAGTCACTGAACGGTAGAACATTTATTTCAAGTCTAGGGAACTCACCAAATGCATCTACTGCGTTTACGTAATCTTCTTGAGATTGAATCCATTGATTGATTTCATCATATAGCATTGCAGCCCTAGCTGGGCTATGAATCGTGACATTTAATTTTCTTACACTATCTTTTTTTAGGATTTGTTCGATACTCTTTTTAACAAATTCTAAGTTTGTTACATACAAAAATAAAATGTCTAAACAATCAGCAGTATATGGATAAACGCGTACATAATCATTTGCGACTTTTTCAATCTCTTTTGCAAATGAAGTAGCTTGAGATGCAACACTCTCAATTTCGCCACCTTCAAGATAAGTACCCTGCCCATAGAACTCATCCTGCGCAAACAAATGATTACCTGCTTGTGAAACATAATAAGAAGGCGCCAGGTTAGCAAACGATCCTCTTAAGAATTCTTTGTATTGTTTAAGGTCTTCTACATCTTGAACTTTATTTCGTCCAGTCGAAGTGTCAGATAAATCTTCAATCAATTTGCCGAAATGTACTAATTTATAACCATATGCAATGAAACGAATTGGATTAAAGATTGATACTACTTTTCGTTCCACTTCAGACTGTTTACTATTTTTTGTTTCAACGATATTGATCGTACCCATCTCATTAAGTAACGAATAGATTTTGCGGACTCCATCAACATCTGTTTCAGAACACTTCAAGAAGTTTTCTGTCAGTGTTGCAACATTTTTTAAATCATCTGCCGTAATGCCTCGTTCTTCATTCAAAACAGCTTGAAGTATCTTAGTATATTCTTGATTAAATTGATCAAACTGTTCGATAGGGTTTAATAATCGCTTATCGGTCAAAGATGTATAAGTTTTTTGTTCATTTAAATATTTTTTAAAGTCCCCTTCAGTAGGAGTGCCTCGTTTAATTTCAATGTACTGTAAATAACCATGTTGAATTTGATTGATAAAATTTGTAAAACTATTTCCACTTATCGCTTCTCCTGCATCCACTTTAAAATCAGTCTTAGCAATTGGTTCTTCATTCCGAAGAAGTCGGAGTCTTACTGGTAACGATTCAACTTCTTTTGAAATCTCTTCCGAGCCTTTTAAATGTGATAACACAATAATATTTGATGAAAGCATCGATAAAGACTTTAGATGAAAATTAAAGAAAATTGCTTGTTTCTCTGAAAGTTCTTGATTTTCATCAACAGAAATTTCAAAAGATAAATTCCCTTCAAACTGCTCATGATCAATATCCTCGAGCATTACTAAACTCTCAGCTAATATAGCTTCAAACATATCAATATATTCTGAAGGATTCTCTAACTTATTTTCGATATTTACGACCTTTTTCAAAATTCCTTCTTGTTCTAATTCTTGTTCATATTCTTCTCTAAAATCTCGAATAGCATCGATGTCAGCTTTTGAATTTACAGCTTCAACTCCACGATCAAATCGATTTTCCGCATCAATTTTTTGTTGTTTCAATTGATTTTCTTCTTCTATTGTTTTTGCACTATCAATAGCATTGTTATACTTATCAATTAAAATATCTCGAGCATTATTTAATTTATCTTTCAGGGTATTTGAAACTTTAAACCCAAATATACGCTCTGCGTCTGTGTAAGAAACCATCGAAAGAAAGTCATTGTTCTTTCGTTCAATAAATTGCATAGCCTTCTCCAGAAAATGAACTTCATCGTCAAAGCTCTCCCATAATTCACTGGAGTAATTTGTCTTCTCTTCATTCAACATAAAATTCTCTACATTTTTCAATAATTTTTCTGAATCAAGATACGTTACCATTGTTTTTCTAAGATGACTTAACAAAAAGTTTTTTCTGAGCTGTTTTCGAAGTGACTCTAAAGACTCAAACTTTAAAAATTCATCTTTAAAAAGTCTAAAGTGAGGAAGTTGTTTCCCAAGAATCGTTTTAAAAGGTTCATCTGAAGAATTTTTTACTTTGATTACATCCTCTAAATATGCAATCAACATAGAGAGTTGTAAATCTAATTCTCCTTTGTGTTGATATGCTCCAATCAATCTCATCAAATCTTTAATTTGATGAGATTCTAAGAACTTTTTCTCAGAAAGTGCTTGATCTAAGCTATCTAGCCCTTCGTCCGAGAGCAATTGAGTTTCATCAATTGAGACGATGTCTTTTAGACTTTGTGCCTCAGGAGTTCTCTCGTTCATTAGAAGAATGAGAGCTTCACTAGACTTCACATTGTTTCTCAACCAAACCCCATTCTCATTTTCGTTTAAAACAAATGAATCAAAACCATCAATTTGCTTAATTGTTCGAATCAATGGATTATAAAAAGTTTTAAAGTGAGCCTCTTCCTCTAATAACGAATTCAGAACGGCTGGGAAATACTCCTCATTAATCCCCTCAATTTTAATGAGTACCTTTTCTGCATTTTTCTTTTTGTGGTCCTTAAGATAATTCAATATATACTGTGCAATCCAATTCCCAACGATTGTTTCTTTATATGATGTACTTACTGACATATTCATAATCTCCTTTGTTTATTTCCGTATTAAGCGAAATAAGGATTTCGGATTAATGCAGTGGCATCAGAATACTCTTGTAATAATCCATTTTGTTTTAACTTTTGTCTCATTTTCTTCTCATTATTTCTAAAGTGAGACAAGTTGATTCCTTCTTTTGAGTAAAGGCCTGATTCTTTCGCCGCACTCTCCCCAATGATGATATTAAATTTATCGTACAATTTATTTAGAAAATCATCATATGGGAGCGACCCATCCCCGTTTAAGGTTGCATATACTAGTGCACTCAATATCTTATCGTTTAGAACATAACGAGCCTTAGCACCCTTTCCAGAGATAATAAATTGACCATCTCGTGCTAAAGTTTTCATTATAGGCAATTGTGATTTAGATAGATCTTCCATATAAAGTTCTGTAATGCGTAACTTCAACATTTTTTTAGCTTTTTTCTTATCTGACACTTCAAGTGCCTCAATCAATTTTTTCTTTTTCGGTGAATGTAAATTTTTCAAATTTAGTTCTTCAAAAAATGATGAATAACCGTCTACTTTTGTTTTTTTGGTTTCGTCTAAGCTATTTAACCAAGTTTCAATTTTCTTCTCGGCTATTTCATCAGGAAATACTTCTGCAACACGTTTTTCTACAAATGTTTTATAAGCGTCACTGACAACCGCTTCATGAATTCGATACGCATCTTGAGCCAAAAACTTGATTGACTTATTTTGACCTTCAAAGCAATCAATAAAGTAATGAGTTTTTTCTTGAACAATTTGTTCTGCCTGGTAAATCATATATCGATGAAGCTGAAACGTAATTAAAGAAGTTAAAATATCAAACATTTCATAAACATCTATTTTTAAAGTCAAAAGTGCATTAAGTTCTTCTGCAAACTCTTGATAGAGCTTTAAGTTAGTAGATGGTAACAAAGGATATTCAGACTTTTCCCATCCGCTAATCAAACCGTCCAATTCGATATCTTTAATTAATGGTGCAGGTTGATCGCTCTTTACAGTAGTATCTTCAGTTGAGGCATACTCCGCAAATGCTTCGTTTATTTGATTAACGACAGTTATCAGCCCACTTGAGTTGGATAATAAACTTTTCATATTTTCTTCGATACTTTCTCGAAGTTCCTTATTATTTAATGTTCCATAATGAAGCATTAAATAATATAACTCTCCGCCCCTAGCGAAAAAGTTTCTTTCGTAGCTATATGTCGGGTTATTCGATTTACCTTTGTCTCTATTCGCTCGAATTTCAGTGAAAAGAAGCGATTCATGTAGTGGATACATCATTTGAGCATACCAAGAACGATCTACCGGCTTACCCATAGGTGTTGTAAGCGGAATCGTCAAGTTCTTGAAAAATACTTGTAAGTCTTCAAGCTGCTTCTCATTAATTCCAAGTTTCTCTCGAATTACATCTTTTTTCTCATTATCAAAAATAGCGATATGACCCTTTGATCCTTCTTTCTCTCCTTCAAAAACAAATTGACGAAATTCAATCATTTTTCGACGATTATAATATTTTCGTTGCAAACTGAATCCTGTCCCCGCCATAACGTTTAAAAATTCTAGTGTGTATTCTGGTCCCCGTTGACCATCTTTAAATCGATGTCCCCATATCTCTGCACCAATTTTACTTGAAAAACTGACTTTTTCTTGTTCCATAAAGTACTCTCCTGTTCTAAAGATTAGTTTTATTAATAGTCATCATCTAAATCTATTTCATCATTTTCAATATCATCTGAAGATTTGATCTCAATAGTTTCTAAAACGAATGCACCTTGTGAATAATCAAATTTTAATATTTGTAGAATGTCTTCATTTTGCTTCTTCATTGGAATGAGTCTGTTTCTGAAGCTGTTTAATAAAATTTCGACATGTTCACGTAATACATTCAACATACCGCCATTGCTAAGTCGCATTAAATATTCGAATGTTACTAAATTAATTTCTAACTCTACATCTTTGATTTTCAAATACAGTAGTGTGCTAGCTTGATCTATATCTTCATTTTTCTCTTGAATAACAAAATCAATTTGATCTATTCCGATAATTTGATGAACTAATAGGCTATCCGATGCGACATATAATTGATTTGATGGAGAATAGACCATACGTTTTGCGAAAAATGTATTCAATCCATCTACGAGTTTTATTTTTGTGCTGTGTTCAATTTTCCCTTTATGCAAAATCCCAATAAACTCATGGCGGTGACGGTATGGAATCAACTGCTCAACTTTTTTATTGTCTTTATACTCGAAATAATATTTACGACGTAGTCTCGGGAACCATTTGTTCATCAGTTCAACACCGTTTACGTTGTCCCCATTAATGTTAGAGCGATACATTTTTACTTCTTCATAGTAAGCTCCATTTTCGACATCGATACCTTCTTTAAATAAGTTAGAGTGTGATTCTTTCGTTTTATCTTGGTTACTTAGGTCACCATTCAAAATATAGTCGTCAATTAAAGAATCCGAAATATAGCCTGGATCTAGCGATTTAAATTCTTGGATACCATTAATTTCCTCGAATATCTCTGGTCTTAAATTGTTTCCAAAGAAGTTTTCATAATATGATTTTTTAGCCAATTCATTTATAGCTTCACTATTTGAGGCTTCATGTATATTTCGACAAGTCATACCTCCCGTTTGAGTATATGCAAGATGAATAAGAAGCTCACGCATCGTCATATGCTTTCCATTCATATCAAGGGACTTGTACATCCGCATCATTCGTTTAGGAGTCACTGAATTATTAAGTGCATTATGATTATCATAGATAATACATTTATTACGACTTGAACAAGTCCCACAAATGTCCCAATTCACTTCCTTATTCCATTCTTCAATAATTTTCTCAGCGTATACAGATGATGATGCGTAAAGTAAGTTATAAACTTTTACCTGTTCTGTCTCTTTGATTTCTTTATTTGGTGACATGAACTGAGGGACAACATGATTCTTTAAGTCCTTTAACTCTGGGTATTTAATTAATGTATGAGTGAGTTTTCCTTCATTCGCCGCAATTAAGAAGTACAGTTTATGGTGTGCATCGTGTAAAGTTTCTTGCATTTTCTTTAATTCTGAAACGATGACTTCATCTCGTAATTCAGATAAATCTTTAATAATCCGAATTTTATAGTCTTTATATGTAATTTCTTCTATGCCAGATTCTGGCCAACCCTCAAACGGTTCATCCACCAATTGATCATAGACATTTCTACAAATTCGAGTTTTCCCATCACCAGCATTACCGGTAATAATTATCGAACGTGGAGAATTTGACAATTCATCAATAATTTTTTGATTAATGTTAGTATCGATACTGTACTCAATTTTTTTTGTATGCTCGTCAAAGATTTTAGAATAGTCAGCTGTAGTTAAGTCATATTGATGCATGAAATCAACAAAAGGATTAATTTGTTCCCTCACGTTCATTTCTCCAAGTTTTTCGGAATCTTGAACTAATTCCTGATTCATATTTGAAGCACTCTCCTGTTCTAGATTGTTATTTTGAGAAACCGATTTCTCACTTTTTGGTTCAATTGGTTCAACATATTTCGGCTCAATCATCGGCTCAACCGCTTGTCCAATGTTAGTAAGATCATCTGTCAGTGTTAATTTTTTTGATGATGAATTCTCATGCACATTCTTGATATCAGAGTTTGGTTCGTTATTAATTATCATTTTCTCAAAATCTGCAATCCATGACTGACCTAATTCTAATAAAATTCTCAAAGCTTCATTTGCTTCTTTTGTTTTAAGATCACGCTTTGTTGCAATATCGCAAATTTCTAAAAAACGAATTCCTTCTTTATAATTTTTCATAGATAAATTATAGTTTGTTTTTAATGCTTTCCATCCATATTGAATAGAGTGAGCCTCAAAATATGACTTCGGTAATAAAGAATATTTGTAGAAACTTCCTAAATCCATCATCCAATTGTATGCAAGTGGGAGGAACAATGATTGCATATAAAAAATTTGTTCAGTCGGATTAAAATCAATCATTCGTTTTACATCATTTAAAGTAAATGTAATTTCACTTTCAGCTACTGATACTAAGTGATTCCATACATGATTGTTGTCCATACATATCATCCTTTCAAACTATCCATTCAAAAATATAATAAAGTTTCACATTTTCGTTTCTTCCTATTATTGTAATATTAATGTATGGTAAATAAAAGGGGTTGAGAAGGAAAAAACTTTACCAGGTTATTTTTTGGTTATGGTTAAAAGCTACTTATCCTATAATATATGTTTTAGAAGTAAGCATTTTTGTTTCTTGTATATTTGCATTCCGTTACTGTAATAATATGAAGACGTTAAGGATATGAGGTGTTCTAAATGAATATGAATAATGTTAAAACACAAAAAACCACGAGCCGCCTTGCGCTCGGGGAATTAAACAATAAAGACTATAGCGCAGCAGAACACGGTCGAAAACCTGTTCATGTTGCAATGTTTAGCGGTGGTGCTTCTTCAGCATATGTCGCTTATCATATTGTGCAAAAATACGGCAAAGAAAATTCGATTCTTTTCTTTACTGATACATTATGGGAAGACATGGACAATTATCGATTCATGGAAGAAGTTGCAGATTACATCGGACTAGACATCACTACTAGTATCGACGGTAGAACCCCTGAAGAAGTATTTTTTGATATGCGTTTTCTCGGAAATTCACGTATGGCTAAATGCTCAGAAGAATTAAAAGTCAGACAGACTATGATTTTCTTAGAAGAATTACGAGATATTCATAATTTGGAGCCAATCTTGTACTTTGGTATCGGTCCACACGAGCAGCATCGAGCAATTAATCTCCAAAACTTTTATGAGCATAATCCAATCGAACCAATCGAAACTCGGTTCCCAATGATTGAAATCTTTAAAGAGGATATGGACGCCAAGACAATTATCCAAAACGAATGGGGAATCAAATTGCCACGCATGTACGACCTTGGCTTCTCACACGCAAACTGCGGAGGTCGCTGTGTACGCGGTGGATTGGGTCATTACGCTCTTCTCTATAAAGTATGGCCAGATCAATATGCAGAGCAAGAAGCTATGGAAGAACGATTCCGTGAGAAATTCCAAAAGGACGTATCTATTCTCAAACGGAATGGTGGACCATTTACATTACGTGAATATCGCGAAATGATGGAGCGAGATGGAGTTGAAGCTTATCTTGCTGAAAAAGATGACACGATTCCTTGTGTATGTTCGTTTTCATAATCAAACTTTGACTGATTCTTATATTTATAAGAATCAGTTTTTTATTAGAATGATTCTTGAAAACATAATAAGAGAAAATACCCAATTATTTTCCTATGGATATATTATGACTATCCATAAATATGATAATCTATCTATGTAAAGATAATTTGTAGATAAATAAGGTAGGTGAGTTTTTAAAATGAACTTCAAATTATTATCTATTAAAAATGAGTATCGTTCTTTTAATGATGATATTATTAGGGATTTCTATATTCCTATACTTCAAAATTCTGTTAAATATGATCGAGCCGTAGGTTACTTTTCTTCTACTGCTCTGATTGATATCACAAAAGGCATCAGTGCTCTTATAAGAAATAATGGAAGAATACGTTTGATAGTCTCCCCTAACCTTTCTGTTGAAGACATTGAAGCCATAACTATCGGTTATAAACAAAGAGATGAGTTAATAAAAACAAGATTATTAGATAGTTTTGAGAAACAATTTAATATATTTGAGAAAAAACGTTTAAATCTACTAGCCTATTTAATAAGTAACTCTATTTTAGAAATTAAGATTGCACTAATTAATCAAGAAAATGCAATAGGCATTTTTCATGATAAACTTGGTCTGGTTGAAGATGATCGTGGGAACATAATTGCTTTTTCAGGTTCGATGAATGAGACAGCACATGCATTCACGCACAATTATGAATCTATTGATGTATTTAAATCTTGGACATCCGATGTTGAAAGAGTAAATTCTAAAAAAAATACTTTCGAACTAATTTGGAATAATAAAGTCAACGGTATATCTACTGCGGAATTCCCTCAAGTTGTTCGTGACAAAATAATGACCTACAACCAGAATTATGTTGATTTTGATATAGACGAGAAAGAATACTACTTTCTTCAAAAATCTCTAAATAGTAAAAATTCAATTAAAGAACCCTCCTTACCTCTTGATTTTAATCTAAGAGAATATCAAAAAAATGCGATAAAGAACTGGATAGAGAATGATTTCCGAGGGATTTTTGATATGGCTACTGGAACAGGGAAAACTGTAACTAGTCTGGCTGCTGCATCAGATTTAGCTCAAAAATTAGACTATAATTTAGCCATAGTAATTGTATGTCCATATCAGCACCTTGTTGAGCAATGGGTGGATACGATAAGGAAATTCGATTTTAATCCTATAATTGGATATTCAACTTCAAAACAACGCCAATGGAAAGATAGATTAGTAACTTCTGTCGAAGCTTACAACTTAGGTGTAAAAAAAATCTTTTGCTTTGTAACAACTAACGCTACTTTTGCTACTGAGTTTGTACAAACCGAAATCAAGAAAATAAATCGTAATTTTTTAATTATTGTTGATGAGGCTCATAATTTTGGAGCAGAATATCTTTCATCAAAGTTACCACCCAACGCAGACTTTCGTTTAGCGCTCTCTGCAACAATTCAAAGACATAATGACGAAAATGGAACTCAATCTTTGTTAACCTACTTTGATAAAATTTGCTACGAATACACTTTAGAAAAGGCTATAAAAAATGGAATGTTGACCCCTTACTATTACTATCCCGTTCTAGTTTTTTTAACAGACGAAGAACTTTTTGAATACCGAGATTTAACCATGAAGATAGGTAAATTTATTAGTAAGGACAGTAATGGTAAATATAAAGTTTCTGAGTCCGCTAAGATGTTGCTTCTCAAGCGAGCAAAACTAGTTGCTGGAGCTGAAAGTAAAATCAAGATTCTTGCAAGAGAAATTGAGAAATATAGTAATGATTCACACATTTTGATATATTGTGGAGCGACAACAGTTAACGATTTAGAGTATTCCGAAAACAATCCATCTGAAGATGAAATCAGACAAATAGACGCTGTGATTAACGTACTTGGGAACACTATTAATATGAGGGTTTCGAAGTTTACTTCAGAAGAAAATGCTACTGAACGTGAACTGATAAAAAGAGGATTTCAAGACGGAGAACATATACAAGCGCTTGTTGCAATTAGATGTTTAGACGAAGGTGTTGACATTCCAAGCATCCAAAAAGCATTTATTTTAGCTAGTAGTACAAATCCTAAGGAGTATATACAGAGAAGAGGTCGTGTGCTTAGAAAAAGCAAAGGGAAAAATCATGCTGAAATCTATGATTTCATAACACTCCCTATTCCATTTGAAGACATGACTAATTACTCTGAGACAGAAATTAAATCTTTAAAGTCTTTACCTATAAGAGAAATAGATAGAATGAAGGACTTTGCTGCAATAGCCGAAAACTCTTCTTTTACGGATAAAATAATTAAGCAAATTGAAAAATCATATTTGTTAAATCGAGAGGATGTGTATATTAATGTATGCCAAGAATTCGAATAAATTCGAAATTTCAGAAAAGAAATTAGAAGTTATGAAAAAAAGATTAATTGATGTTGAAAAAGAAAATTTAAAGACAAGATCAAAGACTGAAACTGAAATGATTGATTATATTCGAAATATCATCATTGAAGAAGCTAAGAAGAACTATTAGGAGACATAAATATAATGATTATAAAAAAAATAACACTAAAAAACTTTAGACAGTTTAAAGGCGAACAAATAATTGAATTTTCACAAGACACAGAGAAAAACATTACACTTATCCTAGGAGATAATACTAGCGGTAAGACGACACTACTACAAGCTTTCTTATGGGCGTTTTATGGTACCGCTAACTTTAAAAGTAAAGACTCATTATTGAACGCAGCCGTAAGTGAAGAAATTTTAACTCGAAATGGAAACTCTGAGGTGTCTGTGCGTATCGAGCTAGAGCATGAAGGTATGTTTTACAATATAGTACGTAGCCAAAAATTTAGCGTCAAAGAGAATTATGTTATAAGCGATCCTAATCCTAGTTTATCTTTAAGTACAAAAAAAAATGGACAAACTATTCAGTTTAAATCTTTACATCTCCAAAATAAATTAGAAGAAATTTTACCAAAAGATCTATCTATTTACTTTTTATATGACACAGAAAGGTTTGGAAATATAACCTCAAAATCAGATGTAACAAAATCTGTTAAATCAATACTAGGTTTAACCGTTCTTGATAACCTTATAAAACATTTAGGTAGTACGGGTAGATCAGGTACAGTACTAAATAAATTTTCTTCAAATATTAGTAACGAGGGAGATAATAGGGCTGAAATTGCTTTAAGAAAAATTGAAGAAGCTGAGTATAAATTAGAAGAACTTACGAAGCGGATATCACAAAATAGAACAGAACAGTCACATTTCCAAGAGGTAATAGTTAATACTAGGGCTATACTACATGGTTTAGAAAACGTTTCAAAATTACAAAAAGAAAAAGAGGATAAAGAAAAACAAGTAGAGGAACAAAAAAACTTATTGAGTTCATCAATGGAAGATTATCGCGCTTTTCTAAAGTCTTCAACATTTTCTTTTGTAGGTCACAACTTATGTAGAAATGCAATTGAAGAACTTACTAATGCAAAATTAGATAAAAAATCAATACAAGGTATGAATGCTATTGCAATTAAAGATATTATTGAACGTCGTGTATGCGTATGCGGAACTATAATTGAAAAGGATAGTGTTGCTCATAAAAATCTTGTTGAAGAAATGAGATTCTTACCTCCTCAGTCTATTGGCACACTTATCAATAACTTTAAACAACAAGCCGAGACGCATTTGAGTTATGCAGAAAATTATTTTATGTCTTTAGACTCCCATTATAAACGAATTGTTACGCATAATATGAGTATTGGAGATTTACTTGATGAAATCAACTATATAAATACTGAAATTTCTGGTGAGGATAGTGTAAAAAAACATCAAGACGACTTATTAACAGCTGAAAAGAAATTAGATTCTTTACAAGAAAATCTAGAAGATTTAAATCGCAAGTATGGTGAATTGCAAAAAGAAATTAAAGATCAAATAGACATTCACGAAATGAGTATACAATCTTCTACTAAAAACAACGAAATACTTTTATACCTAAAATATGCTGAAAACATTTTAACATGGGTCAAATCTCGAAGAGATAATCGAGAATATGAAATTAAGAATCAACTTGAATCCAAAGTAAATTATTACTTCAAAAAAATGTATCACGGTAAACGTAAAGTGATAATAGATGATAAATTTAGAGTGAATTTAATTACCACTGACTTATCTAATGAACTTCATACCGATGAATCACAAGGACTTGAAACTGTGAAAAACTTTGCATTTATTTCTGGTTTAGTAGACCTTGCAAAACAAAAATTGTCTGACAGTTACGAAAAAGATGCTGAAGCCTATCCGTTAATACTTGATGCTCCATTTTCTAACGCAGATGAAAAACATGTTAAAAATATTTCTGAAGTCTTACCAAATGTAGCAAACCAATTAATTTTGATTGTTATGGCTAAAGACTGGAACTACGCTAAAAATTCTCTTCAATCTAGAGTAGGAAAAGAATACATTCTTTCTAAGCACTCTGAAGTTTATACAAGTGTTACTGGAGGTGATATGAGTGTTTGATAAAAACATTAAAATTTCTGGTAAACACTCATTTTATATGGATGAATTAAAAAACAAAGGTCTTTTTAAGAGACATTTGGATATCTATATACACTCTGCAATTATCGGTTTTCATTATGGTCGTGTATCTAAATCGGATAAAACTTCTGAATATTCATCTTATAAGCCTACTAATATTTTTTTGAGCAGATAATGACAGAAATTAATAATCTTGAATTTGTATATAGATTAGTAATGTTATTACATGAGGCCGATAAGCTCGAGCTAGATGAGAGAATTAAGCGTGCTTTTAGAGATGATTCCTTAGATGAAGTACATGAACAACATAAAAACAATATGCTAATATTCAATTCGTATGTATTAGGTGGAATCGAAGTTTTTTATGAAAAAATAATTGAGCAGAGTGTGACAGAACTTGATTATTTAAAAAAATCCTATGAATTTATGAAAGAACATAATTTAACTATGACCTCTCAAACAGCCGAAGATTTTTTAAATGATTTGTAACAAAATTGGAATAATAAATAACTTTTAGTAGATTAAAAAATGATATCTACTAAAAGTTATTTATACTTAACAACTGATTTAATCTAAAATCGTCTCTAAACGATCTTCATAAATATTTGCAATCTACATACCTTAACAATCTTTTAAATTTTCGTAAAGTCTCAGTCTAGCTTATTCAAACTACTCTGAATAAATTAAATCAGTGACACGATCACGCACTAATTTTTTATAATTCATGATTGCTTCCTCCTACTCCACTACCTCAAACGCCTTCACATACGCCACATGATCCAACATCACAATCAACTCGTCCTCAAATTGTACGAATCCATCGCTCGCATGCCGAAATGATTGGTAAATCGACTCCAATGCCTCATATCGTGTATCAGCTTCCATCATATACGTCAGCACTTCTTCATTAATTAAATGGAATTCAATTTCGAATGATTTCATCTTCTCTCCTCCTCACTTCTCTATACCC
Organism: Exiguobacterium sp. USCH10; assembly: GCF_037619445.1. Taxonomy (GTDB): domain Bacteria; phylum Bacillota; class Bacilli; order Exiguobacteriales; family Exiguobacteriaceae; genus Exiguobacterium; species Exiguobacterium aestuarii_A. Next base: position 503,896 of record NZ_JAQPZO010000001.1, read on the forward strand.
GCTCCCCCATTGAAAAAAATACAGCTATACATTGGAATGTTTTTCCTCTAATCTGATAATAGTCAGAATATTACGTTCTCTTACATATTTTCACTAAAAATTAGGTAAAGGAGAGATTTAACAATATGGCTTATCACTTCACATGCGAACACTTAACAAAACGCTTTGATACGGGTGACGTCAAAACGGTCGCCTTACAAGACATCAACCTCCGCTTCGAGCACGGGGATTTCATCTCCATCATCGGACCATCGGGGTCTGGGAAGTCGACGCTCCTCAGTCTGATCGGTACACTCGACCGTCCGACAGAGGGCACGTTGCTATTCAACGACGAACCGATCTCGACGCTCTCTGCAAAACAGCTCGCGGACTTCCGCTTCGAGAACATCGGCTTCATCTTCCAACAGTTCCACTTGATTCCGACGTTGACGGCACTTGAGAACGTCATGTCCCCGCTCTTCGGACGAAAAGTTGATTACGACGTCCATGAACGTGCGCTCGAACTGTTGAAAGAAGTCGGTCTCAGCGACAAAGTTGATTCGTTACCGTCCCAACTGTCAGGTGGTCAGCAACAGCGCGTCGCCGTCGCCCGCGCCCTCATTCATCGACCAAAATGGCTCCTCGCTGATGAGCCGACGGGGAACCTTGATACACACACGGGTGACGTCATTTTTGATCTATTGATCCGCTTGAATCGCGAGAACGGATGTGGCGTCCTCTTCGTCACCCATGACCCAGAACTCGCCGACCGAGCCAACCGAAAAATCGAGATGCGCGACGGGCAGGTCGTCGCCATGAGCGACGTCCATCATGCTTAAGTTCATCTGGAATTCATGGTGGCGGAATAAGGAACGATTTATCCTGCTCATGGTCGGGATGCTCATCGTCAGTACCGGGCTCAGCTATCTTCTCGGGGTGACCCAGGCGAATAACGGAACGGTCGTCAACGAGCTGCAAAAACGTTGGGACTCGTCTTATCACATCGTCGTCCGTCCAGAAGGCAGTCGAAGCGTGACGGAAGATTTGAACTTGCTCGAGCCGAACTATATGAGCGGACTCGAGGGCGGGATCACGCGAGAACAATACGAGACGATTCAACAGATTGCCGACATCGATGTCGCAGCACCGATCGCCATGATCGGGTCGACTTATTCGAGCTCGTTCACACAAACGCATACGTTTGATAAAGCGGGTCTCTATCGCCTCAAGATGAACACACTCATCGATACGGGCATTGAAAAAATCAATGACTTCCAAGACTTGAAAGCCTACTTTTGGGTAGGCTGGATGCCAAACGGCAATACCACCCACATCGGAATCGGCCCGACCGCCCTGAACGAAGAGTTCCCACTCGATTACGGGAGCGACGTCATGCTCGCCGGGATCGATCCGGTCGCCGAAGCGAAACTCGTCGGGTTAGACGATGCCGTACAAGCGACAGAGTTCAGTCGTTACTTCAATGAAGAGGATGTCCCAGAGCCTTACGATGAAGAGGTCACGACGATCCCGATTTTGATGAGTTCAAAAGACTACGTCGATGCCTCAATCAACTACACCATCGAAGAAGTCGATGCCGATACGAGCGACGCAGAAAAATTCATCAATACGTATTTAGAGAACGGAAAAGAGGAATACCTGGATAGTTTGGAAGGGACAAAAGTCGCCTCATACGACTTTACAGCCCAACAAATGCACGACAACATCACGAAACACATTCTAGAAGGGAAACCGCAGCCACAAGACCCTCGTCTCACCATGGAATATACGTGGATTGCCGAGAAGGCGTCACCGCTCGTCTATGAAGGTGTGACGAGCCCGTTCCCGAAACGTTGGCCGTATTCGTATCAAATCAAACCGTTCCTCGCTGAGGGTCAAGTGAAGTATGGGCTAGAAAGTATGTATCGCAAGTCCAATTTATACGCGGAAGACCTCAACGATGTACCGAAAGTAAGATATAACTATATCGGACTATTCGACCCATCGAAACTGAAGCTGTCAAAAGATCCATTGACGGAACTTCCAATGGAGACGTATTTCCCGGCAAGCGCCGAATGGGTCATGAACTCGAAAGACGAGCCGGTCAACCCACCGACGACCGTCAAACCGACGAATAACCCGTATAGCTTCTTGACGAAACCACCTTCGATGTTGACGACACTCGATGCGGCGTTCGCCATCGCCGGTGACAAGGCCATCTCGGCTATTCGCGTCAACGTGAAAGGCGTGGACGTCTTGAACGAAGAAAGTGAAGCGAAGCTCCAAGCAGTCGCCAAAGAGATTGAGGACAAGACCGGTCTCATCACCGACGTCACACTCGGCTCATCTCCACAATACGCCGTCACCTATCTCCCTGGCTTAAAAGGAGAAAGTTCGCTCGGTTGGATCCAGCAGCCATGGATTAAAATCGGGTCGTCCATCACGATCTTCCAAGAAGCGAAACTCGGCTTCTCCGGTGTCGTCGCGAGCGTCATCCTCGTCGCGATGCTGTATGTGTTCAGCTCGAACATCATCATGTTGTACGCACGGAAGAAAGAGTTCGCCATCCTCTTGTCGCTCGGTTGGCGTCCGAGTCAGCTGTCGAAACTGTTATTCTTAGAAGCCACGATCCTCGGGTCGATGGTCGCGCTCATCTCGTGGATGATTCTCGGGACGTTCCTTTGGACGGCAGCTGGCTCGACATCGATTACCCGCATCCTATTGATTGGCCTAGCCGGTCTCTTGATTTACTGGCTCGGGACACTGATTCCAATCCGACTCGTCCGTAGCATCAAGCCATATGAGACGATGCAGTCCGGTGAAGTCTCAAAAGGACGACGTCTCGGCCGCTCTCGCTCAAGCGTCGGTATGAGCTTGAACCAACTCGTGACGTATTGGCCACGGACGTTGTTGTCGATTCTTGCCATCGCCTTACCGACGAGTCTCTTCGGTTTCTTCTTGTTCGTCACGTTCCGCCTCCAAGGTGTCTTGTATACGACGTGGATTGGGGAGTTCGTGGCACTTGAAGTCGGGACGATGCATTACGTCGCCATGGGGGTCGCCTTACTAATCGCGATGCTCACGACGACCGAGATCATGTGGCAAAACGTCTCTGAACGAAAACCACAACTCGCTGTCTTGAAAGCGCTCGGTTGGCAAAATATGTCCATCCGTCGTCTCGTCTTGACAGAAGGTGCGTTGACCGGGTTCTTCGCCGGACTACTCGGTGTGACGTTCACCATCATCATCGTCACCATCATGTATCAACAGTTCCCGACGTCAGAGCTACCATTCTTGTTTGCGACCATCCTCATCCCAGTCGTAACAGGTGTCTTAGGTGCACTGCTTCCGGCTGAACGTGCCGTCCGCATCACACCGGCTGAAGCGATCGGTGGCCATGTCGTCAACCAAAAACAAGTCGAGAAACGATTCCGCTTCGTCCTCGGAACGACAGCGACGGCACTCGTTGTCGGGATCATCAGCTTGTTCGTCTTCACGTCACCAGAAGTCAAGCCGGTCACGGAAGAGGCGAAATCGGCACCAGCCCCGACCGCACAGACGACGGGTGCGAAACAGGCTGATTTAAAAGCAGATAAACCGAAAGAAGCCAAAGCCGCCACACCAAAAGAAGATGACCTTCAAAAAATCATGAACCTCGGTACTTTCCAAACGTTTATTGGGGATCCACAAATGAAGAAACGTGAATTCCAAGTGGGTGAACCCGTTTACGCCTCTCCGGACGGAACCGAACCGGAAGATGGAAAACGATTCGTCAGCCTGCCGATCTCACTCTTTAATGAGGATGATCAGTATGGTGGCACCATGGACTATCGACCGAACGGGTTCCGTATGTACACGCCAGATGGCACAGAGTACAGTCCGGTCGACATGGTCAACCACAACAATAAAGCATTCCGGGGTGGATTCATTTATACACCAGGCGAGAAATCCGAAATTGTTTTAGTCTTCCTCGTTCCAGAGAAAGAAAAAACGCTCGTCTTGTATGCATCAAGCGGTGCGATGCCGAAAGTGTATACCGTCAAAATTAATGTTCCTTAAACGAAACAACGTCGCCCCGAGTCGGGACGACGTTGTTTTTTATTCGGCTCCGTCCACGATTTCGACACGTACTCCCGTATCCCCGACTTTCCCTAAATCTTCTACGGTCGGGTCTTCATACGCCAGTACATGAAACTCCTGCTCGATTGTGCGGATGACATAATGCGAGAGCGTCCCCCGCTCGCTGTTCACTCGATTTGCTCCCGTCTCTTCATGTATGTATGACATGAAACGGGACGTCGTCAGCTTCACGATTGGGTGGTCGTTCCATAATCCTTCTTCCTTCAGACCGTGCTCTTCAAGTGTTCCAAGAAAGAGCGCATACTGTTCGAACCGAATCCGGATTCGGTCACGCTCAGCGTCCCATGTGAGAAGCATCGTCGGGTCCGAAGCTCCAAAGAACGTCCACTCTAGAGGATAATACGCCTCATTCTTCATTTGAAAGGATTCCGTGTCGAGTACGTAATCCGTTGCCGCCATGAGATGGTGTAGATCAATCATTCATTCGCCCCCTAATCAAAAAGCGATGCCTCACGACATCGCCTTTCTCCTCAATAAAAGATATACCATAGCGCCGCTGCCACTAAGAACAGCCCGGCCCCGATGAACAAGATTTTTGCCAATCGTTCGTATACCATGTCTTCACCTCACCAATGCCGCGCCGACGACGAGGGAGACCCCAATCGACAGCAAGAATGCCAACAGTCCGACGGCGATATTTCCTTTTTGAATCTCGTCGTTCACCTTCAGCGTCGGTGTCAAAAATTCAAACAACCAGTAGGTCGCGAGGAGCAAGATGAAGCCGAATCCTCCACCGACGAAGATGTCGATCGTGCTATCGTGATAGCTCTCGACCACACGGAAGATGTTGGCGAGACCGACAATCTTCCCACCTGTCGCCAAAGCGACAGCGATATTTCCTTTTTGAATCTCGCGCCAGTTGCTATATGGCGTCGTCACCTCGAAGATGGCAAGGCCGACGATAATCATCAGTCCCGCCATCGAATAGAGGCCGAACGATTCCAGCATGACGGCAAACGTAATCGTACCCATTCCCCGACTCCCCTTACTTCAGTTCGACGACCGTGACACCGAGTCCACCTTCACCCATTCCTCCTGGGCGTTGACTCTTCACGTGACGATGTCCTTTTAAAAATTCTTGTGTCGCCTGACGCATCGCTCCTGTACCTAAACCATGGATGATGCGGACGTTGTCATAGCCTGACACGAGTGCTTCATCGATATACTTATCTAGACGCATGAGTCCCTCTTCGACACGGACGCCGCGGAGGTCGAGCTCGGACTTCGTCGAACTCTGACGTTTGAGCGAGCTCCCTTTCGATTGAAGCGGCTTCTCTTTCGATGGACCGATCTTCTGAAGGTCGTCCGCTTTGACGTTCACTTTCATGATGCCGACTTGGACGTTGTACTCATTGTCGTTGATTTGTTTCACGATGTAACCTTTTTGGTTGAACGTCGTCACTTTCACTTCTTCGCCTTTACTGAACGTACGTTTCTGTTGGGCTTTTTGTTTCACTTTTTGGATCTTTTTATCTTGAAGCGTCGGTTTGGCCGACTCGAGTTCTTTCTTCGCCGCGATAATCTCGTGCTCTTTGACGATGCCCTGCTCCCGAAGCTTCTTCAAGCGGTCGATGACTTCGTTCGCCTGACGCTTCGCCTGTTCGACGGCCTTCTCGGCTTTCGCCTCGGCCGCGCTGTACAAGTTGTCGCGCTCGCGTTCGAATTCAGTCATCTTCGCTTCAAACGCTGCCTGTTCTTCTTCGAAGTCATGGCGTTTGACGAGAAGTTCTTGCTCAAGCTGTTCAGCGCGTTGTTTCGCCGCTTCGAGCTCATTGATCATTGATTCGACCGACTCCGCGTCACTACCGACGTGGCTTCGTGCCTTGTCGATGACTTGCTCGGACAATCCGAGACGACGGCTGATCTCGAAAGCGTTCGAGCGACCCGGCACACCGATCAAGAGGCGATACGTCGGGCTGAGCGATTCGATATCAAACTCCATCGAGGCGTTCATGACACCTTCACGATTATAAGCGTATGCCTTCAGTTCTGAGTAGTGCGTCGTCGCCGCGACACGTGCCCCGCGACGTTTCACTTCATCGAGAATCGCGATGGCGAGGGCGGCCCCCTCTTGTGGGTCCGTCCCGGCACCAAGCTCATCGAAGAGGACGAGTGACATGAAGTCGATCTTGTCGAGCATGCCGACGATGTTCGTCATATGCGAGCTGAACGTCGAGAGACTCTGTTCAATCGATTGCTCATCGCCGATATCGGCATAGACGGCGTCAAACACAGAAAGCTCTGTCCCGAATTCTGCTGGTACGTAGAGACCTGACTGCACCATCAACTGGAGGAGTCCAATCGTCTTCAATGTGACCGTCTTCCCGCCGGTGTTCGGTCCGGTGATGACGAGTGACGTATAGTCTTCCCCGAGCTCGACCGTGATCGGCACGACCTCATCTTTCGGGATGAACGGGTGACGTGCCTGCTTCAATTTGATTTCCCGATTGTCGTTCAACTTCGGTTCGGTCGCTTTCATCTCTTGTCCGTAAGCGACTTTCGCAAAGATAAAGTCGAGTTCGGCCAATACGTCGAGGTTCGTCATGATCGCATCATGAACCCCACCGACTTCGTTCGAGAGCGCACTCAAAATTCGATCGATCTCAGCGCGTTCCTTCAAGCGAACTTCTTGAATCTCGTTATTGATGGAGACGATGGCTTGCGGCTCGATGAAGAGCGTCTGACCGGAAGCCGACTGGTCATGGACAATCCCGCCGAACGCTTGACGGTACTCTTGTTTGACCGGCACGACATAGCGGTCGTTTCGAATCGTGACGATGGCGTCTGAAAGCATCTTCGCGTTGTTGCGGAGAATGTTGTCGATTCGTGAACGGACACTGCCTTCATAGCTTCGGAGCTGTGTCCGAAGTCCCCGAAGTTGTGAGCTCGCCGAGTCTTGGACCGTACCTTGGTCATCGATCGCATGACGAATCGACTGTTCGACTTCGATGAGCTTCGTCAACTTGTCCGCATACTCATCAAGACGCGGGATCCGAATCTCTTCGTTGTCCTCGTGCAGCTTCTCGAAGAAGTTCTTCACTTGACGCCCGCCATACATGACAGCGGCAACGGCGAGCAGTTCGCTCGTCGAGAGGACCGAGCCGATGGCGGCCCGCTTCACTTCCGCGCGGACGTCTGTGAGCCCACCGAGCGGCAGACGATCACGGAGACGCACGACCTCGGTCGCCTCTTTCGTCACATTCAAATTCGAGAGTACCCGGTCGTACGAGTAGTCCGGTTGCATCTTGAGCGCCAAATCTTTCCCGAGCGAGCTCGACGCGTGTCCGGCAAGCTGCTGACGTAATTTTTCATATTCTAATACGCGTAACGCGTGATCCATCTAGCATGTTCCTTTCTATCGCTTCGCCGCGAAGAACGCTTTGGCATCTTCAAACGAGAAGCAGTTGATAATATCCGATGGTTCGAGATAGGCTTTCCGTGCGTGTAACACGCCGAGTGCCATATCTTCCATCATGTCTGGGTGGTGTGTGTCGGTGTTGATCATTACTTTGACGCCTGCCGCCTTCGCCTTCTTCAGCGTGGAGGCCGTCAAATCGAGGCGGTTCGGGTTCGCGTTCAATTCGAGCGCTGTCCCCGTCTCTTTTGCAAGCGCAATCAACTTGTCCTCGTCAATCGGATAACCGTCGCGACGACCGATGAGTCGTCCCGTCGGATGCGCGATCACGTTGACGTATGGGGAACGGCAAGCGTTCTCGAGACGTGCCATGATCTCGTCGACGGATTGGTCCATCTTCGAATGGATCGAGGCGACGACATAGTCGAGCGTCTCTAAAAATTCTGGCTCGTAGTCGAGCGTCCCGTCAGGACGGATATCCATCTCGACGCCACGCAACACGTTCATCTTATGTGTCTTTGCAGCTTCGCGGATCTCCTCACCTTGTGCCTCGAGTCGTTCTTCGGTCAAGCCATTGACGAACGTCAAATACTTCCCGTGGTCGGTGATGGCCATCCACTCATAGCCGCGCCCTTTCATCGCCACGACAATCTCATCGACGGTCAACTTCCCGTCCGACCAAACCGTGTGCATATGTGCGTCTGCCTTGATGTCCTCAAGCGTGACCAGTTTCGATAAGTCGTGCTCAAACTCGGCGTGCCCTTCCCGAAGCTCAGGTGGGATGAACGGGAGACCGTACCGTTCGAACAGTTCTTCTTCCGTTTCCGGTTGCCACAGCCCGTCTGCCGTTTCGACTCCGTACTCCGAAATCGACTCTCCTTTCGCTTTTGCGAGTTGGCGCATTCGGACGTTATGGTCTTTTGAGCCTGTGAAATGGTGAAGCGTCGCGGCGAATGCACCCGGTTCGACCATACGGAAGTCGACCGACACCATTTCCTCACGTTCGAGGACGAGCGATACTTTCGTCTCCCCTGCCGCGATCACTTCATTGATGAACGGCAAGGCGAGCAACTTCTCTCGAAGCGCGACCGGTTCCTCGGTCGCAATGATAAAGTCGAGGTCTTTACATGTCTCCTCTGCCCGGCGGAAGCTTCCCCCGACCGAATGACGTAAGACGAGCTCTTCTTTCTCCAATACGTCGTTGATTTCTTCGACAATCGGTCGCATGACCGCATAGGCCAATCGTTCCGGACGCGACTCGAGGTTCTTCGCTGCGGCGAGTAGCTTCTCGACACTTTTCGCTCCGAATCCCGGGAGCGATGCCGCCGTCCCGTCTTCAAGCACACGGATGAGGGACTCTAAGTCGACGACCCCGACTTCACGGAGTTTGGCGAGTTTCTTCCCGCCGAGCCCTTGAATTTTCAAGAGCTTCATCAAACCGAACGGGATTTCTTCCTGAAGCGCCTCGAGCACTTCGCTGCGACCTGTATCCCGATACTCTTCAAGGACGGCCGCCGTTCCTTTGCCGATCCCTGAGATGGACGTCAAATCGTCGATGTCCTCGAGTTCAAGGTCCGTATTCTCTAGAGCCGTTGCGGCCTTACGGAACGCATTGATTTTAAACGGGTTCTCCCCTTTGATTTCCATATATTGCGCGATCTTCTCGAGCAACATCATCGCTTCTACTTTATTCATATGCTTCCCCCTCTTCACACAGAAAAGACCGAGATACAAGCACTAGCTTGCATTCCGGCCTGTCGTGTCACAACATCTTATTTGAAAACCAATCTGATAGATATGGCGTGTCTTGAATGATAAATGTCGCAAGCGACGAATTGTCGACAGCATTTTGAACGCCTGCCATCGGCACGAACGCAATCACCCAAAGGATGAAGAATGTGATGACATACGCCTCGAAGAATCCGAGGACTGCTCCGATCAACCCTTTTAATTGGCGCAAGATCGGCAAGTCTGTCAAGAAGTCGAGCATCGCCAAGATGAGATGCAAGACAAGTTTCGTGATGAGGAACAAGACGACGAACCAAAAGACGTTATAAAACGTCATCTCAATCCCTGAAAGCGAGTTGAGGTCCAAGACGCCGCCAGGGAGCGTTCCATCAAGCTGAGACGGATACGGAATCCAGAGCTTGAACGCTTCGGCTAAATCTTTATAGTACGTGTTGGCGACGAGAAAACTGATGATGAGCGCGACCCAATGGCCGAGCTGTAGAATCGCGCCACGACGGAAGCCGTTGACGATTCCAATAAACAAGAAAAACAGTATAAGTAGCGTAACCATGGATTGATTTATTCTCCCATATTTCGTTTAGTTTTGACGTGGTCGCTCGCGATTTGAATCGCAGCCAAGACCGCCGCCTGACGAGCATCTAAATGAGGGGATTGTTCACGAATCTCGCGGATCTTACTGTCGACCAAAAAGCCTACTTCCCTCACATGATCAGCGGGTTCTTCGCTCACGATCGTATAGTCTTGACCCGCAATGTGAATCGTTGTTCGTTGTAACTGCACGCGCACCCCTCCTTTACGTCTGTCAGCATTAATCATAACATCGTTTTTATATTAGGAAAAGGAGAAGCCCCTTCCCTTGATATGTACAACATTTTCTATTACCCTTCTATGAAGTTGTCAAACGTCTTTCTTCAGGAAAATTGCAAGAGATGGTGGCATCATTTCGTAAAATGTGCGAAAATATCAACTATTCAAACAAACAGAAAGGGTGATTGATTTGAAATTACGCATTGGCCTCTTAGGTCGCATCATCATCGCGATTGCTTTCGGGATTCTGCTCGGGAGCATCGTACCAGAAAGTCAGAACTGGATCGTTCGGACGTTCGTGACGTTCAACACGGTCTTCGGGCAGTTCTTAGGCTTCGCCATCCCATTGATTATTCTTGCTTTCATTATCCCTGGAATCGGGGAACTCGGAAAAGGAGCAGGAAAATTAGTAGGGCTCACAGCACTCATCGCTTACGCTTCAACAATTGTCGCAGGAACGCTCGCATATTTTGCAACGAGCAACTTGTTCCCGCAAATTTTGTCACGGTCGACGGAAGGAGCCGAAAACCCAGAAGAAGCCTTATTGAAAGGGTTCATGGAATTTGAGATTCCACCGGTATTCGGTGTCATGACCGCACTCATTTTAGCTTTCGTCATCGGGATCGGGATTGCCGCAATCGAAAGCAAACGGTCACTCGACCTCGCCATGGATTTCCGCGATATCATCGAGCTCTTAATCAGTAAAGTCATTATTCCATTACTCCCATTCCACATCGCCGGAATTTTCATGAACATGACGTACGCTGGTCAGGTCGCTGAGATCCTCTCGGTGTTCTCGCTCGTCTTCGTCACAATCATCGTCCTTCATATGACGATGCTTATGATTCAATACTCAATCGCAGGTGGTCTCAACAAAGAGAATCCGTTCAAATTGCTCAAGACGATGATGCCGGCTTACTTCACAGCCATCGGGACGCAATCATCGGCTGCGACAATTCCAGTCACGCTTCGCCAAGCGAAGTTGAACAACACGGATGAGGGTGTCGCGAACTTCGTCATCCCGCTCTCGGCAACGATTCATTTGTCAGGCTCGACGATCACACTCACGTCAGTCGGTGTCGCACTCATGTACTTGAACGGCATGCCGATGTCTTACGCGATCGTCCTTCCATTCATCCTCGCACTCGGTGTGACGATGATTGCAGCACCTGGTGTTCCAGGTGGAGCAGTTATGGCATCGCTCGGATTGTTCGGCTCGATCCTCGGGTTCGACGCGACGATGCAAAGCTTGGTCATCGCACTCTACTTGGCGCAAGATAGCTTCGGGACAGCTACAAACGTCACAGGTGACGGTGCCATCGCAAAAATTATCCACTACTTCAAACACAACACGAAACTTCTCGACAACACAGCGTCGAAACAAGAAGATATCGCATAACGTACAACGCATAAACGGGCAAGCCATCAGGTTTGTCCGTTTTTGTCTACATAGAACAGGAGAGATACATATGAAATGGATTGAATGGAAAGACCCGAATCACTTCGCTGACCGCGTCATAGACGCATTGTTAAAAGAAGAAGCCAAGAACAGCCTCATGATTGGCGTATTGAATAACGTGATTCAAGGCGTTTACGAGACGTTTCATCAATTTACCGTCGAAGAGAATGGTGAACTCCTCGCCATCCTTCAAGTGACACCGCCCCATCCGCTCCATTACATCGTCGCGGACTCGGAACGGGAGGAAGAACTCCCCGCTTTCATCATCCCGCACCTTCTCGAAAACGAGATCCCGTTCACTGAGGTGGTCTCAGAACGTTCTCAAGCCGAACGGTTCGGAAAAGCGTGGCAAGAAATCACATCCGGGACGAGTGAGATGTTCATGTCACAAGGTCTTTATCGACTCGACGAAGTGGAAGACATTGAGATGGCGAAAGGCCACATGCGAAAAGCGACAACAGCCGATCAAGCACAACTCGAAGCTTGGTATAGCGCCTTTGAAGCCGAGTCGGGACTTCGTTCGTCGTCACCTGAAAAAGTGACGAAAGCAATCGACACGATGCTCAAAAATGATGACGCCGTGTTCTGGGAAGTCGATGGACAGCTTGTCTCGTGTGCGAAACGCTCACGTCCGACCGAGAACGGCATCACCGTCTCCTTCGTCTATACGTCACCTGACGCACGTGGAAGAGGTTACGCACGAAGTCTCGTTGCAGACCTTAGCCGCCAATTACTCGAGACGAAATCGTTCTGTGTCCTCTATACGGACTTGACGAACCCGACCTCAAATAAAATCTATCAAGAAGTCGGGTACGAACAGATCATGGACTCTGCTTGGGTCCGACTCGCTAGATGAAACGAATCGCCTCCCCTATACTATTAGGTGGAGGCGATTTTTCATGGCTAGATTCCGAATTGTTTTACGTGCACTTGGCGTGGCACTCCTTCTTTATATGTTGATCGTCGGTGGACAGAGCGTCCTTGATGACCCGAACATCGATACGCTATGGCTCAGTGTCATCGGTGCCGCACTTCTGACGTTTATCGTCTATCAGGCAACAAAAAAGTGATCGACGCATTCGTCGATCACTATCTTTGTGTTGATTAGAAGAATGATGCTGGGTTGACTGTGCTTCCCGCGCTCGATGAAGAGTATGAGTAACCGCCACGGTGAATCTCGAAGTGAAGGTGTGAACCTGTCGAGTTCCCTGTGCTACCCATGCCGCCAAGGTTTTGACCTTGTGACACGCGTTGACCCGCTTTAACTGAGACCGAGCTCATGTGTGCGTATACTGTCGTCCACACTTGTCCGTTGATGACGTGTGCGATCATAACGTGGTTTCCGTATGCACCACCCCAACCTGCACGGAGGACCGTACCAGTTTGTGCTGCATAGATCGGTGTACCAACTGGACCTGCGATATCAAGACCGTTATGGAACGAGTATCCGTTCGCACCGCTCGCTGCGCCCCATCCTTGTGAGAGGCGACCGCTTGCTGGACGTTGGAACATCCCACCGCTCGCTGGTGCAGACGCTACAGGTGTTGACGCTGAAACGCTAGAACCACTGTTGCTTGAGCTTGCACTTTGTTTCTTCTTAGCAGCTGCTGCTTCTGCCGCTGCACGACGTGCTTCTTCTTCAGCACGACGTTGTGCTTCGATTTCTGCTTGAATCGCTTGTTCTTGAGCTTTGAGCGTATCTTCCATCTCTTGTAGACTCATGAGTTTTGATTCGAACTTCACTTTTTCAGCTTCGAGTTTCTTGATTTTCGCTGCACGCTCTTTCATTTTTTGATCGAGCTCTTTTTGGCGTTTTTCAAGCTCTTCTTTTTGCTTTACGAGTGAATCGCGTTCTGCTTTTAATTCAGCTTGCGCTTTTGCAAGTTTTTCTTTCGTTGCTTCATATTCTTCGAAGATCTGTTGGTCGTTCTCTTGAATCGTACCAGCTGTGATCATACGTGTGATCAAGTCACCGAAGTCTTTTGAACCGAAGATGAACTCAGCCCAGTTGACTGACGAGCCACCGTTCTTTTGCATCGTCGCCATGCGGTCTTTCATGAGTTCTTCTTGTGCTTTCATTTTTGCTTCGTATTTTTTGATTTGCTCTTGAAGCTTTTGAATTTTTTCTTCAGTTGCACGGATCTCAGCTTTTTTCTGAGCGACATCGTTGATGACGTCTTGGAGTTCAGCGTCTAACTTGTTGATCTCTTGTTGCTCTTTGCTGATGGCTTGCTCACGTGATTGAATCGAAGAGTTTGCTTTCGACTGCTCGCTGCTATTCTTTTGTCGTTGTTCTTGTACTTTCTTCTGCTTCTCTGTAAGTGAGGCTGCATAAGTCGGTGACGTTCCGCCGATCAAGAGTGCGCCTAGAGTGACTGTTGCTGCAAATTTCTTCAAGTTACCCAATGTGCTTCCCTCCGCTGATTCCCGTGTATTTTTTATCTATAGTCGTTCAAGTATTTTCTATAAGACGAGTTGCGAAATTTCATTCGCTCTGTGACTCATTATAGCAATCTAAACCAAAAGTTATTTTACACTTATATTTCATTCGTATGACATTGACCTGATTTAGGTTTTATCCTTTAAAAAACGTGGGTATAGAGAATATTTTATTTGGTTTGTTGTCACAAAATAGTTTTCAACATAAAAAAAGCACTTGAAGAAAGCGCTTTTCACATAACAACCTATATCATTTTTTGACTACCTTAATGCCACATATCCGGCTCGTTTCCCTCGTTTTCGTTTTGAACGAAGTAATAAGAAGCCACCGATGAGCACGACTCCAGCAATCGCCCCACTACTGTCCAATAGGACATCTTGCAACAACGGCGTCCGCTCCGGTGTCAAACTCTGATGATACTCATCAAAGATGGCGACCGTATTGGCGAGCGTCCAAGCGAACAAAAGGATCAGCCCGGCATGAAGGTTCGTTCTCGAAATCGCTTTGACGAACAAGGCGCCGAGGGCGAAGAATGTGACGAAATGAGCTGCTTTTCGCATGAGGAACTCGATGAGACCGACTGTCCCTAACGTGTCGAGTGACACTTCTTTGCCTGCATAGTCAAACTCGACGTTCGCTAACGTCGGCTCGATCCAGCTCCAATCGAATCGCTCGAGTGGCGAAACGATTGACTGATCTGAGTAAGGTGTCGCACTCGAGAAGAATAATCCAATCAAAATAAGCGCTATCCATATAAATTCATTTTTTAAAAGTCGCATAACACCGTTCCTTTCTACAACGAGTTTCATTATACGGATTGTACATCACGAAATATGTAACAGCGACATCATGATTTCATAACAATTTGATTGCACGCGACGCGTTCAAAGTCGTGACCTCGTTACTCTCTTGGTATACTAAAGAAAAAGGGGGAATAAACATGATCTATGATTTTGAGGCATTGGACATGAAAGGACAGCTACAACCGTTAGCTACATATAAGGGCGACGTCTTACTCATCGTCAATACAGCGAGTAAGTGTGGATTCACACCACAATTCGAAGGTCTCGAGTCACTATACAACTCATACAAGGGGCAAGGCCTTCAGATTCTAGGTTTCCCATGCAACCAGTTCGGACATCAAGACCCGGGCTCAAATGAAGAGATCCAGGAGTTTTGCCAGCTCAACTATGGCGTATCGTTCCCGATGTTTGCGAAAGTCGATGTGAACGGAAAAGACGCGCACCCACTCTTCACGTATCTCTCAAAAGAAGCACCTGGACTGCTCGGATCGAAGGCGATCAAATGGAACTTCACAAAGTTCTTAGTCGACCGTGACGGAAACGTCGTCGAACGCTTCTCGCCACAGACCACACCGGCTGAGATTGAGGATGCGGTTAAAAAACTCATCTAACACAAAAAGGATGGCTCCGGGAAGGAGTCATCCTTTTAACGTGGTGTAATGAAATTAATCGTGTAGAACGGACTGTTCTCATCATTATAGGCGAGTCCGACGGCAGCATGACTGAATCGAGGTTGCATGATGTTCTCACGATGCCCCTTCGAATTCATCAGCCCCCAATGCGCATGGAAGACGCTCATCTGTCCCATGGCCAAATTCTCTCCGGCCATCGAGTACGACAGTCCCGCTTCATCCATTCGGTCGAACGGGTCACGTCCTTCCGGGTCTGTGTGACTGAAGAAGTCGTTCTCCGCCATGTTCTGACTGTGCGCCCGAACGACCGGATAGAGTGGCTCGTAGTCGGCGAGCGCACTCAAGTCATATTTTTCACGGTCCCAGTTCATCAAGATCCGCATCAACTGTTCGTTTGCGACGGTCCCTTCCGCGGAAATGTCACCGTAGTAACCGTCACTCGCCTCTTCCACACGGCGATCAACCGACAAGACCCCTTTCAAACGGTCGTCGTCATGTTGGTCGAAGAAGAGCGTGACATATTGTCCATCAATCGCAAACACCGAAAAGGATGGATCGTCCGGGATCAGGTAGCGATTCAATCCTTTGTTGTAAGACGTCACTTTCTCAAAGCCGATCTCCTCGACTTGGTCACGTGTCGTCTCATCGAGCACGAGACCGCGATACGTGCTTTCGGTCTCGAACTGATAAAATCCTTTTTTGGCGCCGTCCTCGTCAATGAGTTCAAGGCCACGATCTCCGCCACGTTCGACAAGGTACCAATCATGCCCGGCATATTGGCTCGTAAACTTCGGTGCATCCGTCGCACGTTCCGTCGCCACCTCAGACTCCACTTGAATGCTCGTCGGGGCAGAGACGTTCGGCATTTCATATTGCCAAGCCATATACAATCCAATCCCCATCAAGAGGATGATCAATTTTCGAAACATGGCTCCTCCTTCCTTACTGCTCGCGCTGACGCTCTCCGAAATCATGAAGTCTCTCTTTGATATCGGTGAGCATCCCCATGTATGCGACATATGTCGCTTCGTCTATATTTAGCATACCACTGACTTGTAACGGCACATCGGCTGCCTGCTCACGCAATGCGCTACCACGATCGGTCAAACGGACGACGATTTTACGCTCATCGTCTGTCGCCCTACTCTTTTCGACATACCCGATTTGAATCAATCGTTTCACGAGCGGGGACAATGTGCCCGAGTCGAGTGTCAGCCTCATTCCGAGCTGACGCAAATCGATGCCATCCTCTTCCCATAAGACGAGCATGACCAGATACTGACTATATGTCAGGTTTAGCGGTTCTAAAATTGGGCGATATAAACGGGTAAGCTCTTTTGAAGCGGTATACAATTGAAAGCATATTTGGTGTTCAAGTTTTAATGTTTGTTCCATACGTAATCCTCCGTACTCTTCTTTAGCCAAGCATATCACTTGCGAAACTTTTTGACTGCTCTATAATTTAAATTGTGCACAACTTAATTGTTTAAAATGAAATGGAGGAATTGAATCATGAAATCACTATTCACAGCATCAGCAACTGCAATCGGTGGCCGCGAAGGTCATGTGAAATCAACAGACGGCGTCATCGACATGGACGTCTCAATGCCAGGCGCGAAACACGTCGACGGTGCGACAAACCCGGAACAACTTTTCGCAGCGGGATATGCGGCTTGCTTCGGTAGTGCCCTCAACCTCATCATCGGAAAAGAACGTGTGAAGACAGACGGATCGAGCGTCACAGGTCATGTCACATTGAACCAAAACGATGAAGGGTTCTTCATTTCAGTCGAGCTTGAAGTCGAAATCAAAGGTGTCGACCAAGCGACAGCAGAACGCCTCGTTGAAGAAGCACACCAAGTGTGCCCTTATTCAAAAGCGACGCGCGGCAATGTCGATGTGAAATTGACAGCCAAAGCAGCATAATCATCCATCCCGCTCGTAGGAGCGGGATTTTTTTTGCTTCCCCCTACGTGTCGGGGTAAGATAGAGGCACAATGAAGGGAGGGAGCCGTGATGAAGAAACATAAATCGACGTTCGTGTTTGTCGCGCTCGGTATCTTGCTGTTCACGGCGACGTATAATGCGCTGACCGTTCAGACGTACGACGTGCCGTCTGACAAGCTGTCAGCGGATGAATCGCTTCGCATCGTGCTTCTCTCTGACTTACATAGCGCCTCGTACGGTTATAAGCAATCGATTTTAATCGATCAAGTCCGGGCCCAAAAGCCGGATCTGATCGCCCTGCCGGGGGACTTGCTCGACCGCTATCGTTCTCCTGAACCTGCTTTCGAGCTCGTCGAGGGACTCGCAGGCATTGCGCCGATGTATTTCGTAACTGGGAATCATGAGATTGATGACTCCGCCGACTACATTCGTCATGATGCCAAGAATGTATTTCGTTCTCACGGGGTGACCGTTCTCGAAAACGAATGGGAGCCGATCACCGTCAATGGGGTCAATCTCGTCATCGGTGGATTAGAAGATCCGTTACGAACATATAACGAAAATATTTATGGGAGTTGGGAAACTGACGTCGCGACGGCAATGCAAGACGTGGATCCGGACGAGACGTTTAACTTATTACTTTCCCACCGCGCCGAGGAAGTTGACACGTATGCCGACTTACCTTTCGACCTCGTCTTGTCCGGTCATGCCCACGGCGGACAAGTGAGGATCCCATATTTATTGAACGGTTTATTCGCCCCTGACCAAGGATTTTTCCCGAAATATGCAGGCGGTCTTTATGAACACGAGTCGTTCACCCACGTAATCGGACGGGGATTCAATTATAGTTTCAACGTACCGCGCATTTTCAATCCACCAGAGATTGTGGTGATTGATGTGCACGGAAAAAAATAATTCCTTGATTTTTTGTATATTGCTTCACTTTTTTTAAAGAAGGGTAAAGAAACTTTGTTGTCATCAACCCGTCTTTGTAAAAGAAGGAGATGTTAAATATGCGCGCCGTAACATATCAAGGAGCTAAGAAGATTCAAGTAAAAGATGTGAAAGATCCTGAGATCGAAAACCGTGAAGAAATTATTGTAAAGATTACTTCTACGGCTATTTGTGGATCAGACCTTCATATCTACCAAGGGAATATGCCTACTCGCCATGGATTCATCATAGGTCATGAACCGATGGGGATTGTCGAAGAAACCGGACCTGGTGTAACAAAGGTCAAAAAAGGCGATCGAGTCGTACTTCCATTTAACGTATCTTGTGGTCACTGTTTTTATTGTACGAATGAGATGGAGAGCCAGTGTGATAATTCTAATCACGCTCCACATACAGATGCTGGTGGCCTGTTCGGATATACTGAGCAATTCGGTGATCACCCTGGCGGACAAGCAGAATTTTTAAAGGTTCCTTACGGCAATTTTATGCCACTTGTTATTCCTGAATCGTGTGAACTTGAAGATGAAGCGCTTCTCTTTTTATCTGACGTAATTCCTACCGCTTGGTGGAGTCTAGATAATGCCGGTATGAAAGCAGGTGACACTGTGGTCGTCCTTGGTTCCGGTCCTGTCGGGTTAATGACACAAAAATTGGCCTGGGTACGTGGTGCCAAGCGGGTTATTGCTGTGGACCCTGAACTTTATCGATTAAATCGGGCCAAACTCTCAAACAAAGTCGAAACAGTTCTCTTAAAAGACCCGACGGAAACAGGGAAATATATTTATGAAATAACTGGTGGCGGAGCAGATGTAGTCGTCGACTGTGTGGGAATTGACGGAAAAAAATCTCCTATTGAAAAAATAGAACAGAAACTTATGATTCAAGGTGGAACACTTAGCGCAATCAAAGTAGCGAAAGAAGCTGTTCGTAAATTCGGGGTCGTCCAACTCACGGGCGTTTACCCAATGAATTATAACCAATTTCCGATGGGGGACTTTTTCACTCGTAACGTCACTTTAAAAACTGGTCAAGCACCTGTGATTCACTACATGCCCGAGCTGTTTCAGATGATTGTGGATAAAAAGTTCGATCCGACCGACATCATTACGCATCGCCTCTCCCTTGAGGAAGCCGCTAACGCCTATCACTTATTTAACGAACATTTAGATGACTGCGTTAAGGTGGTCTTGAAACCATAAGAAAGTGGTGTCAGTGAAAACTGACACCACTTTTTTTACCAAATGATTCGTTCCTCGCAACATTGTCGCTCACGTTCGACCTGTACCGTCGAGCGCTCGAACGTCCCATATTTACGAATCCGTTCCGTCACTTGACGTAACACGGCCTGGTCGTCCGTGTCTTCTCCAATCAACACATGGCACGTCGCCGCATGCTCACTCGATGAGATTGACCAGACATGCAGGTCGTGTACTTCTTTCACCCCTTCGACTGTGGCAATCTCGGCTTGCATCGCCCGGACATCGATTTGTTCCGGTGACCCTTCCATCAAAATATGAATCGCATCGCGCGTCACGCGATAGCCGCTAATCAAGATGAGGATAGCAACAAACGCACTCGCGACCGGGTCCGCCCACGTCCATCCGAACAACATGATTAAGAGTGCTGCCGTGATGGCACCGACCGATCCGAGTAAGTCTCCGAACACGTGAAGCAACGCACTCTTCACATTCAAATTATCTTTTTCTCCGCGCATCAAAATCCAAGCGGCGAGGATATTGACGAGTAGTCCGATGATGGCGACCACGAGCATTCCCCCACTCAAAATTTCCGGTGGGGCACTCAAGCGCTGATATGCCTCAATTAAGATATAGATCGAGATGACGAGTAAGGTCAGCCCGTTAATGAATGCCGCTAAAATTTCAAAGCGTCGATATCCAAACGTCCGGTTCGGTGTCGCCGCCTTCGCCCCGAATCGGACAGCTAGGAAACTGAGTCCTAAAGCCGCCGCATCCCCGAGCATATGCCCCGCATCGGATAAAAGTGCCAAACTGTTCGTCCATAGTCCGCCGATAAACTCTACGACCATGAACGTCGCAATCAACAGAAAAGCGAGGAACAGCGCACGCTGATTCGTGGAATGATGATGGTGATGGTGATGGTCGTGATCATGATGATGTCCCATAACTGACGCCTCCTTCTCCTTCTTATCTTATTCCATTTCCCCATAACATTCAAACGTTAATTTGAATGAAAAACATAAGAAAACGGGAGATTCCTCTCCCGTCTTGTCTCACTTGTGCTCGAGACGCACGCGCATCACACCGCTGTATGGGAACAGCTTCAATTGAACCGTCTCCCCTTCGTACCAAATCCCAGTTGTTTGTTCGTTCGTCGGTGTCACGTCAGGCGTCACGACTGCCTGACGGTCCCAATCGACGGCACGCACTTTTTGGTCCCGTACCATCAAGAAGAATCCATCATAGAAATGATATTCGTTCACTTGGTCACGCTGAACGGCAGTCGGGCTACCGAGTTCGGCGCGTACGGTCGCCACATCTTTGCCGATCCAATCAAGGACGGTCTCCGAAGCGCTCGGGACGACTTGTTGCCATGCGGCGATCACGTCATCATCCGACAAGGCCGGAGCTTCTGTCGTCACACTCTCTTCCGTGACCCACCCCGTCATGCGCTCATTCAACTGTACTTTCACGAAGCCACTGACCGTCTCCAAACGTTCGAAACGATCACCGAGGTCGGCCTCATAGACGACTGCGACACGGTCATCTGCATAGACTTTCGTATACGGTTGCCCGATATAGATTGTATCGGCAGACTCGGTTTCGGTATCGGTCGGTTGTTCCGACTCGGAATCGACCATCTCGGTCGCAATCTCATCTGATTTCGGTAAAGCAGACTTTTCTTTTTTGTCGATCAGTGCCGCGAACGCGATGATCCCGACCAAAGCGAGGACCAAGGCTACCGCAGTCGTGACCCGGAACACTCGTTTACGCTTTCGTGTCGTCGCGCGCGACAATCTTCCTCCATTCATGTTCTTCACTCCTACTCGATTCGATTCATTCCACTCGTTTCGTCAAATGGTAGGAGGTTTCCTGCCTCATCAAAAAATTTCAAGTCGTGTTTTGTCAATTCGTCCATCGTTTGCATCATCTGCTCGACATCTACCGGTTCATCGTTCTCCATATTCTCACGAATACGAATCGTTTTACCGAGCTCGAGCGTCCGCGAGGTCAAGCGATGGAAATAACGGTCATGAGTAATGAGAAGCAATCCACCCGGGTAAACGTCTAACGCCGTCTCGATTTGTTCCCGTGTCGCCACATCTAAATAGTTCGTCGGTTCGTCGAGTGCCAACAGATGCGCATCGGAGAAATAGAGAATCAGGAAGGCAATCCGACACTTCTCGCCCATACTCGCCTCGTTGATCGGTCGATGCACCTCATCCCGACGGAACAAAAAGTGAGCCAGCAGCGTCCGAGCCTCCGTCTCCCCAATGTCACTCTGGGCGAGTAACGCATCGAGCAATGTCCCCGTCTTCGGTAAACGTTCGAGCGTTTGCGAGAAATACCCGATCTTCAGACGAGGATGCCGCTTGATCACACCAGAAAGCGGTGCTCGTTCACCAATCAGCACACTCAATAACGTCGTCTTTCCGCTTCCGTTCGGTCCGATGATGGAGAGACGTTCTCCTTTTTGAATCGAGAAGGAAATCGGTTCATAGAACGGCTTGTCGTATCCAAACGTCACCTCTTCACACGTCAGCCACGTCTTCGCTTCGAGCTCATTGGCCGCAAATTGGACGGAGATGGTCTTCTCTTCTTTAGGCTTTCGTGGACGGTTGTCTTCAAGCTGTTTTAACTTCTGTTCCCTCGCCTTCATTTTGACAGCGAGATTGGCCGCTCCTTTTTGAGCCCCCGGACTGCGGACACTGGCTGTCGCTTTCGCCTTCAAGTGCCAGCCTTTGTATTGGGCAATCATATCGAGCAATTCTGTTTTGCGGCTAACGTAGCGGGCATGGGCTCGCTCGTCACGCAGACGTTCATCCTCTTTTTGACGTCGATACGCCGTATAGTTTCCCGGATATCTGGTGACTTCCCCATCCGACAGTTCGAGGATGACCGTCGCAACATCATCCATCAGTTGACGGTCGTGGGAGATGATCAGCACCGTTCCCTCGAATCGGTTCAGCCATTTCGTGAGCCAGTCAATCGACTCGACATCCAGATGGTTCGTCGGCTCGTCGAGTAGGACGACGTCGATCTGCTTCATCGTCAACGTCGAGAGCTGTGCCCGCGTCTTCTCTCCCCCGCTCAAATCGTTGATGTTTTGGTCGAATTGACCGTCCAACCCGAGTCGGGTCAACGCTTGCGTCGCCTCTTGCTCCAAGTTATACACATCGAGTGCGAGCGCTCGTTCATAGGAACGCATGACTCGCATCTCATCACCAGACGACACCTCTTCATAAAGGGCGTACCGTTCAGGATCGCTCCGCATCACCCACTCGAGTAGTGGCATACCTTCGGATTCGATCGTTTGCCGGACGAGCCCGACTTCACCGTGACATTCAATCGCCCCGGCTTGTGGCGTCAATTCCCCTGTTACGAGTCGGAAGAGTGTCGTCTTCCCACTTCCGTTCAGCCCGAATAACACAGCGCGTTCTCCGGCTACGACCTCAAACGAGACCGCTTCAAATAATGGTTTCCGGTCGTAATCGAACCGGACTTGTTTCATAGCTAACATCTGTTTCACCTCGCTCATTTTTCCGATACGCGATGAAACAAAAAACACCATCCGCTCAAAGTGCGGTGGTGTGAAGGAATCCGTTCAAAGAGGAAAGAAGATGCTTCCCGCACTTGAAAAATGGACACACTTCACCCGTGACTGTTCAAGCGAACAGTGATGATTCGTCTCATCGTTGGAGTGAACATGTTTTTTTCATGGCACGGTGTACCTCTCTTTCCTAAGTTACTGCCACCTTATCAAATTGAAAGCGGATTCGCAAGAGCGCACCCCACAATCTCCCATTTTTTCTACTCCTTTAGGCGGATGCGATACACTCTTTCCCGCGTTATGATGACAGTATATTCGAACAGTGAGGTGATGCATGATGCGTCGACGCATCCTCGTTCCGAGTGCCGTCTTGGCGAGCGTCGGAACGTTTCTTTATACACGATTCAAACGACGGCTTCCCCGCCCACGTTTTAAATGGCCGGAACGTCCAGAGCTGATAACCATCGATGAGACGCATGTGCAAGCGACGTGGATTGGCCATTCGACCGTCCTCATCCATTGGTATGGACTCAAAATTTTGACGGACCCCGTCTTCTCTAAACGAATCGGTGTCCATTTAGGACCGCTGACAATCGGAATGAAACGTCACACGGCCCCCGCTCTCTCCATCGAGGATGTCGGACCGGTTGACGTCATCCTGCTCAGTCACGCCCATATGGACCACTTTGACCATAAAAGTTTAAAACGACTCATCACCCGCGAGACGATCGTCGTCTCCGCTCCAGGGACGAGTCGCCTGCTCCGTCGATACCCGAGCCTGCAAACGCTCGAACTGCATCCGCATGACAAAGTGACTTTGGCGAACGGACTCGATGTCCGGGCCATCCCCGTCAAGCATTGGGGCAACCGTTTCCCATGGGACAAACATATGGGCTATAACGGCTATCTCCTCAAATACAAAGGGATCCGCATGCTGTTTGCGGGAGACACGGCGTACACCGACTCCTTCAAAGGGCTCGCTGACCGTGAACCAATTGACCTCGCGTTCTTCCCAATCGGCGCTTACCAACCGGACTCGTTCCAAGAGGCGCACTGTACCCCCGAACAGGCTTGGATGATGTACAAAGAGAGCGGGGCGAAGCGCTTCTTCCCGATGCATTGGGACACGTTCGTCCTCTCTTATGAGCCAGTCGAGGAGCCGTATCATCGGCTCGTCGCGGCCGCAAAACTGGACCGTGACCAAATTGTGATCAAGTCGCACGGGGAAAGCATCCGCCTATAGTTTTTCCTTTCCCTTCATGCAAAATTTCGGTAACGTTAAAGACGAGAGGGAGGGATTTGTTATGGAATGGACGACGTTAAATAATGACGTC